>DAOSWS010000015.1:93130-97378 GCA_035593605.1 Thermoanaerobaculia bacterium
ATGAAGAAGTTATTTATTTAAGGATGTACAAACTGGCGTCTCCATCCGAGTTTACCCCAGCAGGTAATCCCTGGAGGACGGCGGCAGCCCCCGTTTGCCATGGTAGCTGTGATTGAACGTTAGTGAAGAAGAAATATTAATAAAAGAAGAACAGAATGGCGTCGCCAACGGGATTCGAACCCGTGTTGCCGGCGTGAAAGGCCGGTGTCCTTGGCCTGGCTAGACGATGGCGACGCTGAATGAACTTCAATGCCGGAATGAGCCGTGCTGGATTCGAACCAGCGACCCTCTGCTTAAAAGGCAGATGCTCTGCCAACTGAGCTAACGGCCCGGCAGGGGGAAGTATACCAGAACTTTTTTCCGGTGACTACCCCCGGACGTGATTCGACGGAACTCCGGTTGACAAGGATAGATGAATCGACTATGATGACACGGCAGGCGACGTACCCAAGCGGCTAAGGGGGAGGTCTGCAAAACCTCTATCCAGCGGTTCGAATCCGCTCGTCGCCTCCAATCCATCCCTTTTCCTGATTCAGATTTTTTCCCCGGGCCTGTCATTTCCATAGGTTTTGAAATCCACCCTAAATTTTAGCGGACATGCTGAAAAATTCGGCTGGGTTAAGATTTGTTGCGAGTAGACGCAGGATAATACCCCTCGGGATATTGTGATTCATTCAAGCCTGCACTATAATGATTGTTCCTTGCCGGAGTGGCGGAATGGGTAGACGCAAGGGACTACCTCCGGACACCCCCAACTCGCACCGCCTCATCCCCGGATAGCACCTCCCCGGCTTCGTCAGGCTCAATCAAAAATCCTCGATGTATCTTTCAGATACGCCTCCGGTTTTTTCGGTCGCCTTCCTTGCCGGACAGCCACTCTACGGCGCTGCTTCGGTCCGCCTCCGGGGCATCCGGAGGTCAAATCCCCCGGGATAAATCCCTCGGGATATTGTGATTCATTCAAGCCTGCACTATAATGATTGTTCCTTGCCGGAGTGGCGGAATGGGTAGACGCAAGGGACTTAAAATCCCTCGGGATTTAATCCTGTACCGGTTCGAGTCCGGTCTCCGGCATGACTTCTCCCTTTGAATTTCTTCCCAGACTCATTTGTGATCTGCTACCAGGTTAATTGCCGGACTCGCCTGCCTTGCCGAAGCTGATGAGGATGGGGGTGGGTTTGCGAAGGCAGGTCCTCGGGAGTTGGAACTTGGAACAAGTCCATCTCCGGAACTGTTCCCGATTATTCAATCGGTTCAGATTCCCAGAGTGCTGTGATGGCATCTCGCTCGGGGCAGGGAAATTCTTTTCCATTCATCCGGACGCCTTCTCCCTGGGAGGCATGTCCGATCACGGACCACGGCATCCCTCTGTCTGTAAGGATCTTTCCCGTTTCTTCCAGGTAATCCGGGTCAATTGAAGCCAGAAGACAGCCGGATCCTATCGTTTCCATCACCGGCAGGTTGAACTGTGCCCCGGTTTTTTCCCAGAGGGGATGGATAAGGATCGTCTCTCGATCGATATTCAGCTGAACTCCGGCGGCCCTGGAGATTTCCCATAGCCCTCCGGCGATCCCACCCTCGGTCACATCATGGAGGGCGTGCACGCCCTCATTTGCCGCGAGAATTCGTGCTTCATCCACAACACTGATTCCAGGGTTTAAAAGCACGGCTTTCGCCTCTTCGACAGCATGACTGCCCACCTTCTTCACCAGAGAGTCATGTCTTTCCCTTGCCAGGATCGAAATGGCCTCCAGGGGGATGGGGCGAACCTGCAGGATCAGATCTCCTTCCCTCACACCCCGGCTGGGCAGGGGTCTGGCGGTCCATCCGATACAGGTCCCGCAGATCACGGTCATGGGAAGATCGTGGGTGATTTCTGTGTGACCTCCGGCAAGACAGATATTCATTTCCGTGCAGGTTGTTGCGATGTCCGTCAGGATGTGCTCCGCCTCCGAACACTGCGCTCCCGCTCGAAGCAGAACTACTGCAAAGAAAAATTCAGGTTCGGCTCCCGTAGCGGCAACATCGTTGGCGTTAACGACCACGGCATAATAGCCGGCACGGTCCGAGACAAAGGTGATGGGATCGGAGGCCACCACCAGGTTCCGGTTTCCGTCGACAATCACGGCGGCATCTTCGCCAACACCCGGTTCCACGATCAGGTTGGAGGGGAAGTTCAGGGTTTTTGTGAAGGCTGCCAGAATCTCAGGGGGAAGCTTTCCGGTCTTCAGCCTCATGGTCAGGCCATCACAAGTACGACGGCAGTAAGGGTAACGGCTGCAATGAGATCCACGAAAATCCCGGTCTTTGCCATCTGTTGGATTGAAACCTCTCCCGAAGCGAAGACAATGGCATTCGGGGGCGTCGCTACAGGAAGAGCAAAGGCGCAGGAAGCTCCGAGTGTGGCACCGATCATCAGGAGAAGGGGATCTTTCCCGATAGCCATGGCCGTGGTGGCGACGATAGGAAGCATCGTCGCCGTGATGGCCGTGTTTGAGGTGACCTCGGTTAATAGATCCATGATCAACACGACTGCAAAGACAAGAGGAAGTGTCGGCAGGGCACCCAGACCGGAGAGACAGTCCCCGAACCATGAGGCAAGACCGCTCTGCTGGAAGGCTTCAGCCAGGGCGAAACCGCCGCCAAAGAGAAGAAGAACGCCCCATGGGATCCGGTCTTCGGTTTCCTGCCATTGGAGGATGGGCTTCCCGCCGATATGAATCAAAAAGAGGACGACGGCGGCCCCGATCGCGACGGTCGAGTCATGGAGAAAGCTCTTCCATGGAAATAGGGAGGACCAGCCGGGGATCGTGAGGCTGCCCATCTGGATTGGCGACCGCGTGATCCATAGAAATGCAGTGAATAGAAAGACAATCAATACGGCCTTTTCCCTGGAGTCCATGGGACCCAGATCGGCATACCGGCGGTTCAGAGCCGTCCGGATTTCATTTGGAAGCTTCTGGGAGAAGAGTGAGGTCGCACCTCCGAACCGGGTGAGATAGAGCCAGACGATGGGGAGAAGAAGAAATACAGCCGGGAGGCCAATGGCCAGCCAGCCTGTAAAGGTGATTTCAGGATGGTTGGGAAGAAGCTTCTGGGCCAGCCCCGAAAAAACAATATTGGGCGGCGTACCGATCAGGGTTCCGATTCCGCCGATGGATGCGCTGTAGGCGATACCCAGCATGAGAACCGTGCCCAGACTCTTCTGGGCACTTCCATCAAGGTGATCTCCGGTCAATTTAAGAACGGCCATCGCGATAGGCAGCATCATGAGAACCGTGGCCGTGTTGGATACCCACATCGAAAGGAAAGCGGTGGCAAGCATGAATCCAAGAACAATTCTGGGAAGGCTGCCTCCAATGAAACGGAGGGTCACGAGGGCGATCCTCCTGTGGAGTCCAACGGCCTCGATCCCGGCGGCCAGGACAAATCCTCCCAGAAAGAGAAAGACAAGATGGTTGGTGTAGTTGGGAGCGACTCTGGCAGAGGGCATGATGCCGAAAACGGGAAAGAGGAAGAGGGGCAGAAGGGATGTTACGGCTATTGGAATCGGTTCTGTGATCCACCATGTCGCGATCAGGAGGGCACAGGCGAGAGTCTTGCGGGGTTCCGATGTGAGGGTAGGAAAGATGGGGGAAAGAAGAACGGTGAAAAAAAGAACGGGACCCAGGACCAATCCGACGACACGGCGTGTCATGACAACACCATAACGCGAAAGTCCAGGGGAATCAAGAATGATGTTAAATCTGATAGACTAACCTTGTGAGGGATTCTTTGGTGTTCGGGAGGATTGGCTGTATTGCGAGTCAGTGTTGTATTAAATTGTTTTTCTACCTGAAGAAGCTTTTCTGCAGGGGCTGCAAAATATATGTATGGAGAAAATATTATCATTAAAATGATAAATAGAATATACATAAAGAGTTTTAGTAATTATATTTTTATATTATATAATGTAGTTATTGTATTTATTTGGGGGGGGGTGGTCTTAAATGGATGCATTTCCGATGTATGGGATGAGTCAACAATCATAGTTGCGTTGAAATCTGATCCATTCCTCCAAGCATCTCATGGTGAATTGCTAACTCTTTTATGGACGCATTTCTATTCGATTTATCGACCCCTGGCTGTCACCGTCATGGCGGAAGTCGTCCGATATGCTCCTGCACCGTCATCCTGGATCTATCTTCGCGCATTAAATAGGGTCCACTGAAAAACGATTCTGTTTTTAATTGGAACGGTAGGGAATCT
>DAOSWS010000016.1 GCA_035593605.1 Thermoanaerobaculia bacterium
GCGATGTCTACAATGGTGACAAATACGAAAATGGTATCAACCTGAAAACCTTGAAAAAGGACTATGTCGCATGAACCCTTTTTACACACCTATTGACATGTCCGGTCTGGAATCCTGGTTCTGACCGGATATAGGGTATAATTAAAGAATGCACTTGCATCACGTAAAATTTGTTTTGATCATTTTTCTTACTTTGACAGGAAGATTAGCACCCGCATTAGATGGTAGCCCTTTTAACGTTCTGGACAGTAAATTACATCAAGAGATGGATCAGATTAATAGAACCTGGTCTTCTGCATCACCAAACGTAAAACCTGTGTTGGAACAAAAATTGACAACGATCTATCAAAGACTTCATGATATTCGGCACTATAAAGCCTTCGAGGAGCTCTGGAACAACATTTACTATTCTGATGACGAGATTGTGGTTCTTTATCCTGCAAGCGGATCACACCTTGCCCCACTTGAGATTGTTCACAGTTCAACATTCCAGCGTGTGACCTTTATTTATACGGAAATCGATCCCAATGTAATTCCCAGACTGGAAGCCACATTGCTTCAAATGGTTGATCTAGGATTCTATTCCGACCTTTCCGTCACTATCACCCCGCTCCAAACACTCTCTGGTTCCCGGGGAGATGATCGTAATCCAAAACAAGATATCGCTTCCTGGCTGCAGAATGAGATTCAAAAAACAGGAACAGCCCCCCCCATAGAGCTCAATTTTTTCTTTAAGTTCAAGCACACAAATGTTTTACTAAAGCTATTAATAAATGCCAGTTCTCAAATACCCGGGTCTTCATCGTATTTCAGGGCTGAAGATATCTCAAAAGCCAACTTGGTCATCACCCATGACTTAAGCTTTGATCCACGTGAGAATCTGTCCCTTCTGTTCGAAATATTAGATTCAAGATGTACTCTCCAGGTTAAAACCAGACTCCTTATTTTGATGGAAGACCTAAATCGATATCCTTTTCCGCTGGATCTATCGCCTTTAGACATTATAAAAACAACTGAGCAACCATATGGACATGCTTCCTTTTTAGCGCTTCCTAGCGGCACCCTCACACCCTTTGAGTCAGGCCAAAGTCTTTACAGAGGAGCCACAGTGTTAGAACCCGATCTACATTTCTGGTGTGCATTAAGCACAAATAAAAGGAAAAATCTTTTCGATTTGATTCTTTTTCGGGATTACGGCTTTAACCGAAGAAATGTTGATCTGATCGATGGACATCCAGTATTTGCTCCCGCCATCCTTGATTGGTACAACGGGTACGCTTATAAGGATATAATAAACTCAGACCTTCGAGAATATCCCAATTTCTTATCGAAATTGGTCGAATCCTGTATCACTCTCCTCAGCGATATCCCAAAAGGAAAAAACCGTGAGTGGCTCTGTAATTCATTGAATATATTTAAGACAACGCTGAGCTCGATTTCGACTGGGGAACCCCGGACAATCATCGACGAAGCATTGAAAAA
Organism: Thermoanaerobaculia bacterium; assembly: GCA_035593605.1. Lineage (NCBI taxonomy): Bacteria > Pseudomonadati > Acidobacteriota > Thermoanaerobaculia > Thermoanaerobaculia bacterium. The sequence goes on from DAOSWS010000016.1 coordinate 1,483, forward strand.
CGGTGACTTAAAGTTCTTGCACTCCAATGCTTCCCGGACTCAGTATACCAAGGCATTAGCATCAACCGATCGAATATTACAAAGATTAAAATCAGACGTCAAACAAGCAAAAGAGGCGCTGAGAGTATATAAAATGAAGGCGAACTTTCTGGAAACCCAATGCTCCAGTCCGAAGGGTTTCAGTAACCATCATAAGGATAGCTTTCAATGAATTTACCTTACGAGATAAAATTTTTTTTCGCTGTGGCTTTCATCTTACCCGTGTTTTCCGCTCGAGTTATCGCAGATAATAATCCCTCAGAAAAATTACTGCACGAAAACATTTCCGTTCTCCGGGACCAGAATCCTGATATGCTCTACGGCCCGGGCAATCAAGAGCTTAAGGATAAAATTACCAAGGCCCGTAATCAAATTTTATCTCAACGTGAAATAGCAACAGAGTCTCTTAAGTCAGAGATCGAAACACTGGATCGGATTAAAGTCCAGGATCCCGTTTTTATTCAAGAATCCGCAGCTTTGATATGGAAACTAAAGGGTCTGAGTGAGGCAGATTACATATTATCACTCTTGAAGAAAATTCCAGCTGAAAAACAAAATACACCAGTATATTCTACACTCATGGACGTTGCCGAACTACAAAGCCCAAAGGGAATTCCCTTACTTGTTCAATGTATGGATAAACACAGTGGCGGTTTTTACCTGAACAATGAGGTATATATCCAATGGCCCCTTACCGTGAAGATCGTTTGGGCGCAATGGGGTCCAGATTCATGGCCGGTTCTGCTCGATTTATTGCACAAAAATAGCGACACTCGCATAAAACAGTCTGCTATGCTTATACTAACACAGGCTCAATACTTACCTGCACTTCAGTCGATTCGCGACCTCGTCAAAAGTGATAACGCCGCCCTTCGCCAGACTGCGATTACATGCCTGGGAGTATTCGGTCATCCTGACGATTTTGGTACACTTGTCAATGTTTTAGCCAACTCTGAAGGAGAAGATTTATGGGCCAGTGCATTCGCATTATTCGAGTATGAAGATCTACGAGCGATTCCCTATCTGGAAAATAAAATGATATGCGAGAACCAAGATGCTCGCTTTGAAATCCTTGCGGCATTATCACATCTAACGACACCTGATTCCATTAATTCTCTGTACCGATACTGCGCCAATCCAGCCAGCAGGAGTGAAAATAGATTTTGCACGAGATGGTCAGCCAATTTTCAAAGGGATTTCGAATGCAATCCGGAAGATTTCATTGTCCTGAATTCTCCGGAACAGGATCACAGGTGCAGGTTGCAGATTCAAAAATTCAACAGCCGATTTCAGCATTCTTCAGAGAGTCAACCGTTTACCCGGAATGATTTCATGACCTTATTAAAATTATGGAAAAATGGATCCTCCCTGCTACCTCCAGAATATCCAAATCTAACGATTGGGACCCTGATTAGTGTTTCTAAAGGTGATGATTTGTCCTTCTATTATCAAGTGTTAGCTTCGGCCTACAAACACTTTACGAATGAATCATGGGCAGACATTCAAACTCTGGAGGAACTGATAAAACGAATAAGCCGAAAGAGATTTCGAGCTGAGATTGGTATCACTTCAAAAGCGTCCAAACCTTGAGCCAAACCACATTGGAACAGAACCACATTCCGTCGAAGTTATTCATCCCGGTTTTCTCATTATTTCTCATTATTTCCGGGTACTGCTCCGTTAGCTATGAAATACTCTGGTTTCGTTCCTTACATCTTCTCCTTGGATCCGATTCTCTGGCTATCGCCCTTGTACTTTCATCTTTCATGGCGGGCCTTGGCGTCGGGAGCTGGTGGCTGGGTAAAGCTGCGGACAGAATATCTCCGTCAGCTCTTTATCGCTGGCTTGAACTGGGGATTGGGCTCTATGCGTGTATCACACCCTGGCTGCTGAGCTTCGGATCCATACCCTATCGTTTTATCTTCCAGTCCCTTGAAGGGCATACGGAACTTTTACTACTTTTCAAATTTCTTCTCAGTTTTGTCGTTCTGTTTATTCCAACCTTCCTGATGGGAGGAACGTTGCCAACCGCCGTACGCATATTAACAAAGAACTTTGAAATCAGGAGCGGCAGAATAGCAAAAGCATATGGTTTGAATACTCTTGGTGCATGTCTATCTGCCGTGCTTGTACCCTTCTTACTTTTACCCAGCTTGGACCAACATTGGGTCCTTGCAGGAACAATTTGTGGGAATCTATTTATATTTCTTGGAATGTTTCTTTTTTCTCCATCCCAAGGAAAACAAGCCATTGCGTATCATGAAAATTTGGGATCAAAAAGCGGAATGAGACTCGAAAAGTCTTTTCTCTCATGGACTTTATTTCTTACAGGTTTTGTGTCACTTGGTCTTGAAACCGTCTGGAACCGGCTTTTCTCGTTGCACATGACAAGCAGCATCTACACATTCAGCCTGATTCTTGCACTATATCTCGCAGCCGTAGGATTCGGATCCTTACTTATGGGACTCCGTCCCTTAAAAAATGGGAACCAGGGTCGAATCTTCGCTTTCACGCAACTAATTATTTCATTTCTTATCATTATCCAGGTGATGATTATTGATAAAGTTACCTGGATACAACTCTGGCTGCTCGACATGGGTGGCGTTGGGTTTGGTTCATACATGCTAACCAACGCTCTTGTCATCACCTTGATGACAGGACCTATCAACCTGTTATTTGGATTATCTTTTCCTTCCGCTTTAACCTATTTGACATCCGATCCAGAGCGGCTTGGAAGAAAAACTGGGGCATTAGCCGCAATCAACACCCTGGGTACAGCCACAGCTTCCATCGTGGTAACATTCTTTTTCTATTCCATTTTAGGCAGCAAAATTACACTTCTGATATTGGGGTTGCTGTCCCTATCTTGCTTTTTTATAATCTCTCGATCGATTCAATTCCCCAAGAGAAACCTCTTGGTCATAATCATTTTGGGTCTTATTGTAGTAGCTTTACTTTTTCCATGGAAAAAACAGAATTTTCATTTGCTAATGGCTCAAAAACCAGATTGGGCTCTGGAAATGTACAGAAAGGATAAACTCCAAACGTATAGAGATCAAATTAAAATATTATCCTTTTTGGAAGGAAGAGAAGCTGTTGTATCGGCCTGCATTTTACCAGAAGGAGTCCGGACCCTCTTTATCAATGGCAAACCGGATGCAAGCGATTATTCCAATGACAAACTCTCTCAATATTTATCAGGGCACCTGCCATTTTTGTATTACCGGAAATCCAATCCTCCTGAAGTTCTTGTATTAGGATTAGGATCTGGTTCTTCCACTTATGCTGCATTCCAACATGACGTGGCAAGCATAGAAACCATTGAAATCTCACCTGAAGTGATACAGTGTGCGAGGAAACATTTCACAGAATTAAACCATAACGTTGCCATGAAAACTCCCATTCGTCTTGCAGACGCCAGAAATATTCTGCATAACACAAACAAACGTTATGACATTATTATCAGTGAACCCTCCAACCCCTGGATTACCGGAGTCAGCAACCTATTTACTACAGAATTTTTTAAGGATGTAGATTTACATCTCAAAGAGGATGGTATTTTTTGTCAATGGTTTTATTATTACAAATTAAATTACGAACACGTTCTTGGTATGGTCTCGACTCTCCGAAGTGTCTTTCCGCATATCAACGCTTACAGTCAAGCGGGTGATATATTTCTGATTGCTTCGAAAAGCAAATTGCAACTGGATGAATCTGCGCTAATGACACCATCGTCAAATACGCAGACCCTCATCAAGCAAATGGGATTTTCTAATTCTAGTATGGTCACAAATTACTTTCTTTGGAATGAAGAACAAATCCATAAAATCGAAACACTACTGCCTGTTAACCGTGACGGCCGATCATGGCTTGAATTTGAAGCTCCTAAATACATTTTTGGAAACTACAGTGACAGTAACCTTTCCAAATTTATTGATACAGCCCCCTCATCTATTCTCCCCCTTTCGGTAAAACCTACTATTACCTCCAGTACTCTGGAATTTCATCCGATTGGCATTAACTTACCGCACTTGCAGGGACTCTCCCTCAACAGCTTTTGTCTTGAACGTCATACCTTTATTTCAAAAGACATAATCCAGAATGCGTTCTGGGTTGCCAGATTTTCAGATAAAAACGGGGGAACCATGGCCCTCTCATCCCCTGTTCTTGAGAGAGACTTAAATTTTCAAACAATTCAGTTACTCCTGAAAGGCGAAATGAAAGGCTGGCTAACTGCAGTTCCCGTGAAGGTGACCTTGCCGGACAGAACCTATTTAGCCTTTGTAGATGAAGGTCCTCCTTTCCGTTGGACAGGTCTATGGAAATATCATGCTAACGGTCAATATTACATTCTTACAGTTGATTCTCTTAAAACAATAAATGACAGAATTTCTTTAGTCAATTATTTAAATAGAATTCGTTATAAATCTTAATATCAGGTCCACTGAAAAACGATTCGGTAGTGTCAAGAATCTTTCGCACTTTTATGGGGAACTCTGCAGTTTTTCATGTCGATGCATATATTCGGTTAATCTCTCCTTCTCGGAGTCAGAAGGTTCTAATTCAAGACACCGCTGGTAGTGGAACACCGCCTGATCGGGTTTATTCAGGAGAGTTGCATAAACGTTTCCCAGGTTTTTATGAATAACAGGGTTATCCTCCCGCAATACAAGTGCAGCTTTAAAAGCTCTTTCGGCTTCCTCACCTCTCCCGGACATTGCGTAAAGGGCACCCATATTGGATAAAATCCCCACATCGGTCGAATTCCATTTTAAGACACGTTCATAGACCTCCAGGGATTCCTCAATCCTTCCTTGTCTAGCCAGAAGATTTCCCCATTCCTTTGCAAGAGTAGCAGATTTTGGATATTTTCTTATCAATGGCTCTATCACATCCGGCAGTGTTGACGGGTCGTTCCTCGATGCTTTTCTCGCATGATACAGGAGGTTCCAGTCTGACAAAATCTGGCTCAGTGTCGCCCTTTGAAACTCAATACCTTTCGGAACTACAGCTCCGATGTACCCGAGACTTTTAAGTTTTTTTTCTTCCTCCGTCGTAGGCTCACTTCGTCTGTATAAGACCTGTACGATTCTCTCCAGAGGAAGATTGCGCGCGCATTCACCGCGAAGATCACGAAGGATCTGTTTATTGGATGTAGAACTGACACGATTGACTTGCTGGTAAGGATCAACGGCACTGTTATAAAGTTCCTCTCCGCCATGTCGTATATACATCCATTCATCTTTTCTGATTCCCATTACAGGATTTGCCCCAAACATAAGTGATGGGAGTACCGTGAGGGAAACAAGAGCTTGCCCAACACGGTCGTGTAGAATTCGATTGATTCCATCCTCATCGATGCCGGAAGAAAGATTCACCCAGCCTTTTATGGTCGGAGCAAGGTCCACCAGTCCCCATGGCCCCTTTGCAGAGTTTGAAATGGGAGGCCTCGGAAAGAATATTAGTGGAACATGTAGCGTGCTTCGGTATATCCCCATACCGTGCTCGGGTTCGTCTTTATCGCCCAGACCCTCACCATGATCTCCCACAATTACCATTTTCCAGGATCTTTTTTTATCCTTACGCAATTGTAGGATCAGTTGTCCCGTAAGTTGGTCCGTATAAGCTACCTGTGATGCATAGGGATTTCCGGGATACTGTGAATCAATTCCAGGTCTTTCCGCGTAAGGCATATGTAAATCGTAAAAATGGACCCAGAGAAATAACTTCTGGTTCTCGGGAGTGTTCCGGATGTAATCCAGTGCTGCATCCAGGGTCAGTTGGCCATCACGGCGGGCTCCCCCACCGCCTTCATCTGCCCTTACTCTCTCGGGACATATGTCGTTGTAAACATCGAAACCTCGATTAAGTCCATACCGCGCGTTCAATGTCTCTGATGAAACAAAGGCCGCCGTTGAATACCCTTTTCTGTGGAAGGCTTCAGCCAGTGTTTCACGGGTATTATCCAGGTTATAACCGGAACAATCCATAACACCGTGGTTCAGAATATCGTTTCCCGTTAGAATGGAAGCATGTGCGGGTGTTGTGAGTGGACAGGTGGTCAATGCCTCTCGGACATATAAACCCTCTCCCGCCAGGGAATCAAGGTGGGGCGTTTCGACCTTCTCGGTTCCGGCAGCGCCAACGTAATCCCATCTCCATGTATCAATGGTTATAAGGAGGAAGGAAGAAACTGAAGGTTGCGATGGCGTGGAGCTTGCCCCATCCCTGGACGAATCATGGTAGCAGGTATTCAAAAGAAGCAGAGCACCTGATACGAGAACACAAAGAATCATTTTTCTGCAGAAATTTAGTATCATATTTGGATTATAGCACTGAGAACCGGGTTAAATGAATCAGTTTCATTTCCGTGTGGAAGTATAAATAAGCGGGGCCATTTGGCCCCGCTTAGAATTGCATCTTCAGGAATACGCAGGTTTACTGTTTTACTTTTCCATCTTCCGGGACTTCCCGCCTTGTGGGTGCTTTCCCAGATACATTGCACCGGGAAAGTGGCTTGGTTCGCCATCCGTTTGTCATGGGAAGAATTGGTGAAAGGGAAGTTGTATTCTCATGAGTTGTAAAACTTCTCTTTGCACAGCTATTCGCGGTTGTGTCCTTGGTACCACCGCAGGCGGCAGTATCTCCCGTTAGCGATCTCTCCGTGCTGGAAGAATTGTTTCCATGCCGCCCAAAATTGCTTCCAGTTACCGCAGTGATGACGAACCAGTAACCTTGTCCTGCAGCTGGGATCGGTGATGTTAGGTTGTCCACATTTCCTGAAGTACCAATGGAACAGTTCTCATTGGTAACAGTCATTGTTGAACCCAGCGTGGAGAGATTACCCCAGTACATATTAAAATTATCGGGCGTACCACAGGCTGGATCCCACGTAACGTGAACCGTATTCGGGTTTGTACCCTTGGTGACTGTCATGTAAGTTCCTGGAACATCTTCACCATAGGTTGGGGGGGGAGGCGCGCTTCCGCACGAACCCGAACAGGTTGTTGAATCACATTGCCAGCCTGTTGCAGAAAGGAAAGCTGCCGCCAATCGATGGGTCGAATTTGTGTTTTGCATGTGAGTCAAAAACCTAATCCCAAAATTAGGGTTGTTGAGCATTGAATCAGCAGCTGAAGGCCCGGAGCAAGGTGGTACATCCGCCATACCTGCCACTGTGGCATAGAGAGAACCACTCCAGCACTGCCATTCATCACCACCAGCGGCTGTACCGGGATCATTAAGGCCAAGGTTACACCAGGTAACTCCGTTTGGTGTCCACGCTATATCCCAGTAATCTCCTGTCTGAAGGTTACCGACATCCCACTCCCACCACATGGCTACGTTAGTTGTAGCACCTACCGTGCTCAATGTATGTTGGATATATCGATCAGTGTTTTTTCCAGTCGTAAATGCAACACCGGTATCGGGATCAGTCCAGCACCCATCACCATAGTCTGCCTGGCTCCAGGTACCTGAAACAGTCCACGGATCTGAAAATCCCCATCGACCTGTTGAACTCGTGGCAGTTGGGGCAACTTCGAACCTATCATAATAACTCATCCCGTTGACCGGATCTGGATTAATTGAATCTTCAATCCCGATATCTACTGGAGAAGACAAGGTGACCGGACCATAGGGGTTCGTGGATTGAACCGTTACCTCTAATGGGATCTGCTGGCCAGCAGCAGGGCAGGCGACGGAAGGATCCACCGCTATGGTGAAAGGATCACTGGGATCCGGTGCATAGACATAACCGGTACCGTAGGGAATGAGACCATAGGTTGCATTACCATCACAAATCTGGATCATCCCGGCACCAAACACCGCGTCACAGGTGGGACAGCTAAGTGTGGCGGTGGTCCCATAGGCCCAGTCGTTTCCTGTGTTGGCCAGGTAGGGCATGACAACCCCTACCTCCCCTGGATCAATACCGCCATTATCGTTGCAATCGGTGTCGTCAAAGGCGAACTGGTCATACGCAAGGACGGGATCACCGGAGCAGACCGTACTTTCGCAGACCAGATTGCCAATATTTAATGCCACATCATCGATGTGAACATCATTTCCATAATCGTTCACGCAAAGAAGTCCAACCTGCACTGACGAATGTCCTGCACCTGCATATGCTGTGAGATCCACGGAGTGTTGAGTCCACACATTCGCCGAACCATTGTATCTATAGACAGGTGCACCAACATTAACCCAGTGAGTTCCTTCTGTTGCACAGGTCGATGTTCCCGCTTCACAAACCTGAACCTGGATGTAGTCTTCATTCGTGTAGATGTTATCGTGAAACATCCAGTAGGTCAGTGTAGCACCTGCATAGGAGGTGAGGTCAGATACTGTGCTTCGGTAGAGCCGTGCAGAGGAAGGTGGATAAACGGTCCAGGTATTGGCATAGGCCAGGCCCGCGCCACTGTGGGTTGGATATCCCGAAGGGTGAACAGTAGCAGTAGATCGCTGCCACAGCAAAGTACCACCGGTGGTATCAACGGATAACCGGGCCCATCCCGTCGGAGGGAAAGTTGTCGAGTCGAACGATTCGGTAAAAGCTGAGCCAGTAACATTAAAATTGGCATTTGCGATTTCCGTGAAAGTTTGAGAAGCGCTGCAACCGCCTCCTGTATTAGTCCATGCATCATCAATGGCATGAATATTGGTGATGTTAAAGGTCAACGTCTTGGTACAATTGGCGGGCCAAGCGCCAGTGTACTCTACGGCAAATGGGTAATCACCATACGCATAAGTCATTGAGGGAAGATCCGGAAATGTCACGGTGGGATTGATGATCGTAACATCAGGATCCGAACAGGTCAGGGTAACTTCAAAAGGTCCAGGAAGATCATCACTTTCATAGTTTGCGATAGCGATATTGTAATTTAAAACTTCCCCACGATCATGGTATGTGTCGTCATCACAGCCGCCACTCAATGGATCAATTTGATACACGCAGACTTCCCTCTGGCAGTCTACTGTTGAATTGTTGGAAGTGTATGGGTTTCCATCACCGCCGGTAAAGGAGAGCCAGATGTCGTCCCCGTGAACGGCACCCAGATCGCTTAATGAAGCTGGTGTAACAGAGAAGGGTCCGGTACCTGAAATCGTACCCGCTACAGAACCTCCGCTGGTTACGTGGTACACAGCATTAGTCGGCGTTCCCGTTGCATCAACGATGGTTGCCGTGGCTTCATCCACGCAGAAGTAGGTCATCTTGTCCAGTGTGGCAGAGGGCTCTACCGCACAATCGGCAAACCGGAAGCTGGCGATGTAGCTTGTATCTTCCACGCCGGTGCTGGGGGCAGTGGTTGAACGATCTCTCACATACTCAACATTCACCCAAATGTCACATCCGTTGGGATCAATGGCAGCCCCGTTATAATCACCCCACCGGTAGATACTATACTGCACAGTACCATTCTGATATACCTTTTCACCAGCTTTGACAGTAACGGGACCTGAGAGTGTATTGGTTGGGTCACCTGCCTGACGCCCCGCGAGGTAGCCACCGACGTACACAGGGCCTGTTGCTGAAGCGCGGTTGAAGACTGTTATGAAGTTTTGCTTCGTATCCACAGTGCAATCGGCCATCCACAAATGGTTGTTTGCGAGCGTATATTCGTTAGTTTGAATAACAGCCGGGTTACTTCCACTAACATTAATCTGGTTCCACTGGACCGTATCGAAGTTGGAGCCATTATTCCCCGTTCTAACCGTCCAGAGGTAAGGCCATCGCAGCTCAACATCGGTTTGGCGAATATCAAGCCCATCGATCGGGTAGCTTTGTGCGTAGGCAGAATTACTTGGGTTAGTGATCGAACCAGGGTAGGATGTTACGCTGGCCTGCCATTGTGTTGGGGTTGACGTCAATGTCGGCTGGTTCCATCGCCAGAGATCATGGGCTTGAGTAGACAAATTTGGGGTAATAATATACGTGGGCGTGCCCGCCGGGGGGTATTGCCCCTGGTCAAAGCCCCGCCTCTCGGCAGCCTGCGGAATGAGTGTACTGGAAAACACATACTGAGCCTGATCCGCTGATAGCAACGTTGATCCCGCATAAGCCTTTGTTTTATTAATGACATACATCACAGACTGGTTGCCTCCGGAAGATGGGAACCAGACGGATCCGCTGAAAATTGCATCTTCCCCTACAGCCGTATGGGGATAATCCGCAACTCCCGTACCGGCAGGATCGATTTCATAGGTCCACCAGTTACTGGCTGCGGTAATGGGGCTTTCCGCTTTGGATACGGCCAGGCAGAGTCTGCTATCTGTTGCGGTAGAATTAATACCAAGTCCTGTTACAACGTACCGGTCGTTCTCATCATCGTAGACAACCTGTGGATCACAGGTATAACCGTTGCCGCAAATGGACAGGCCCGTAAACAGCGATTGAAGTGAGATCGTGCCCTGCGAAGCACCGGTCTTGTTGTACACATGGAGGTATGAGTTGTAGCCCCCTATCACATATGAATCCCCGACCGCCAGGTCCACATCCGGAGGACCTCCAAATGTAGCGGAAACAGGGAAACTTTTAAACCCAATCCCCCCCGAACCCGGGGCTCCATCAGGTCCGTATCCGGGGATAAGGTTCAGGATCGGAGCGTCAGGGTCCAACCCGTCCTGGAGTGTTCCATAATCGGGTAAACCTTTTGAGTTCTCTTCCAATGTGCGCTTTAGCTGCTGCTCACTCTCCTCCAACCACTCCATCTCAATGGAACCTTTATTGTTTACGGGGACCGAAGGATCCCATTCAAGGGAAAAGTCTCGATCAGGTCCTTCGCTTTGCTGTGCAGGATCCAGATAAATGAGCACGCCTTCAGGAAGTGCACCACCCGACGAATCCGACCCCGATTTCGGAAATAAGATACCCCGGGAAGCAATGGTTTTGGGTTCAACGTAAACCGAAGTATCCAGTTTTTCTGCATGAAGCGGTTTTTTCGCTTCTTTCATGCTTTTCTCAGTTTTGCTCTTGCCGGGTTCATCCCCTCCTATAACGATGGAAGTGGAAAAAAACAGAAAAACAGCCAGTAAAACAAGTAAAACCCTTAAACGAGAATGTTTCATACGATCCTCCTTGTTGTAGACCTCGTAAGAATATATTGCGCGGGCGCATTCATCATGCGGCCGAGATCACATGCAAATAATGAAAGCAAAACTCGTGCCAGCAAAGCACAATTCAAAATAAACCTTTTTTTATCAAAGACTTACTTTCCTCTTGAATCCCTTGACCCGCATTCCCACTGTTACGTTTTGTAACAATCAGAACAGGCCCTCCGAAAGACGAGAATTCCACGCAGATATCATACCCACCCCCTCCCCCTGTGTCAAGCCCGAAGCCACTCCTTTTCAAAATTCGTTCAGGCCAGAAGGGCCAGGTCGGCGAGTTGAGTAATGAGGTTGGTAAAGGAAATGCCGGAATGCTCCATGAGCTTCGGGTACATAGATATGGGAGTGAATCCTGGAATCGTGTTGATTTCGTTCAGGAGAAGACCTTTCTCTCGATCCAGGAAGAAGTCCACCCGGGCCATCCCATAGGCATCGACGGCTGTGTAGGCGGACGCGGCCATTCTTCGCGCCTCGGCAATCACTTCTTCAGGAAGGCTGGCGGGAACCAGAACCTGAGCTTTATTATTCACATACTTGTCGTCGTAATCGTAGAAGTCGGAACCCGGCACAATTTCTCCCGGCACGGATACGACATCCGGCGTATAGCCTCCCAGGACCGCGACCTCCAGTTCGCGTCCCTTGATGGCCGGCTCGATCATGACCTTCCGGCTGATTGCAAAGGCGGATTCGACGGCAGCCGGCAATGCCTCCAGGGCGCTCACATGGGAAATTCCGACCGAGGATCCCGAATCGGCCGGTTTCACAAAGACCGGTGCGTGAATTGCGTTTCCGAATCGATCCAGTTCACTCTTCCAGCTCTCCCGGTGGAGGACCCGCCAGGGGACAACCGGAAGGCCGTGATGGGCCCACAGGGCCTTGGATACAGCCTTGTCCATTCCAAGGGCGGAAGCACGGACCCCGCAGCCCACGTAGGGGTACCCGAGGGACTGCAACCACGCCTGAAGGTTCCCGTCCTCTCCAAAGGTCCCATGAACCAGGGGAAAGACAACATCCGGTCGGAGGTCGCCGAGGATATCATGGAGCTGGCGTTGTGAGGGTTCATATCCAGATCCCAGGACCATCGACTCTGCCTGCGCACCTTCGACCCATTGCCAGTCCCGTGTCATACCGATCAGGACCGGGTCGAAGCTTTCACGATCCACCCGGGCGTAGACACTCCGGGCCGAAATAATGGAGACATCGTGTTCGACAGAGGGGCCGCCGAAGAGGATGGCGAGGCGTCTCATGAAAAGATCTTGAAAAATTTCTTCATGACAGAGGAATCCTCAATGGCCAGAATGGTCTCCATCTCTCCGGCATCAAGATAGACGCCGCCGCAGGACAGGCACTTATCGACCTGGACTCCCTTGAACTGAATCTCCTCCATTTCCATTCCGCACTTGGGACAGTGAAGCCAGTGAAGTTCCCTGAGCTTTGCCCTCTCTGCCTCGGCAATCTTATCGAGCCGCTCCTTCTGAAGTGCCTTCCGGCGCTTCAGCTCTTCCTGCATGAAAAACTCTTCTTCTTTTTCACTGGGCTTATGAATTATCATCGGTCATCCTCCTTGAAGGGTTGCTTGGCAGAATGTAAGCACTGATCCAAAAAGGTGAGGATCGCGTCCAGGCGTTCAATCACCGGCACACCGGAAGCCTTCAGCTCTTCATAGGAATAGCTCCCGGTGGCCACCAGAAGGACGGGAACCTCCGCGGCCTTCGCCGTTTCGACATCCAGCGGCATATCTCCGATATAAAGGCAATGTTCCGGCCCCTTCCCGGCCCGCTCCATGATGGATTCCAGCATGTCCGGGTGGGGCTTGGGGCGGGGTACGTCGTTGGGGCCCAGTACAGACTGAAAGTAGTGCTCGATTTCAAGATGCGCAAGGATCTGACGGGAAAATGTAGAGGGTTTATTGGTCGCCACCGCCATAGTGTACCCGCGGGATCGGAGCCGGGACAGCGTCGTTTCGACCGTGGGCAGGATCTCCGTGAGCGGCAGGCAGACCTGGGGATATTGTTCTCGAAAGTAGCGAATCCCGGTGGTCACATTCGCTTCTCCCATTGCCTCCCGCATCAGGTGCTCCAGGCCCCACCCCACCCTGCGGCGCGTCCGCGCGAAATCCCAGGGTTCGTATCCCAGGGTGGTCATGGCGTGAACCAGGCTTGCGTGGATCGCCCGGAACGAATCCACCAGGGTGCCGTCCAGGTCAAAGATAAGAAGTTCCGGGGCCATTGCGGCCTAGTATATCAGATGCCCCATCACCGTCGACCATCCAATCGGGAACTTTCCACGTGCCTCCCGGTCCTATATAATATGATTGTGAAACGCTGTATTCTCTTTCTGCTTCTTCTTTCTCTTGCCGGATGCGACAACGAAGCCCGGAAACTCAGGCGTCTCGATGAGGTAAAGAACCTTATTCATCGATATGTGGAAGTTCTCCCGAAGGCCTACGAAACGGGCAATATCAGTGCTCTGGACGGGTTTGCTTCCGAAAGGGAAAAATCCACGGTCCGCACCATGGTTCAGACGCTACGGGCCAAGAACTACCGTCTGAAAGCCTCCCTGGCCGATCTGCAGATCACCTATACCGACATCTTCAACGAATCCAATGCCTATGTGAGGACAACCGAGACCTGGGATGTCACTTCGTACCGCGTGGACACGGGGGAAGTAAGGGGACATCAGCGGGGTCAGGTTCTCCACGTGGTCTATCAGGTCAAAGAATTTCAGGGAGAGGGCTGGCTCGTCATCGCCAGAATCGTCCAGGAGACCAAACAGCCCTTCCTCAAAGAATGACCCGTTCCCAACCTGTTGTCGTGATCTGCGGGAGGCCGAACGTGGGGAAGAGTACGCTCTTCAACCGATGGGTCGGCCGGAGGAAGGCTCTCGTTCATCGGAAACCGGGCATGACCCGGGACCGGATTGAAGAGGATATGGGAGGGTACCGGCTCGTGGACACGGGCGGGATCGAATTTCTCTCGGAAGATGAGCTATCCGGCACGATTCGCGACCAGGCCAGGCAGGCCCTCCAAGGTGCCGACCTGATTCTCCTTACCGTGGATGGGGCCGGAGGAATCAATCCTCTGGACAAGGATCTCTCCGACTACCTCCATAAACTGGATGTACGGGTATGGCTCGTAGTGAACAAGGCGGACGTCAAGGTTTCGGAGTCGAACATCCATGAGTTTTCCGAACTGGGGTGGCCCCGGATTCACCTTGTTTCCGCCGAACATGGCGACGGTACCGGAACGCTTCGAGAGGAGGCGGAAGCCTTCCTTGGAGTGGAAAGCACGGCGGGTCCCGCTCCCATTGCGAGAATCGCCATCGTAGGAAAACCGAACGTGGGAAAATCCTCCCTCATTAACCGCCTTCTGGATCAATCCAGGCTCACGGTTTCCTCTCTTCCGGGAACAACCCGGGACGCGGTGGACGTGGAAGTTCGAAGACAGGGGAATACCTATGTCTTCGTGGATACCGCCGGGCTCCGAAGAAAGAAACAGGTTCGGGATGAGCAGGAGAAGCTCTCCGTCATGAAAAGTATTCAGAGCATCGAACGGTCAGATCTCTGCTGCCTGGTTGTCGATGCCAGCCAGCCCATCACGCAGCAGGACCTGAGTATTGCGACGGAGATTGTACGGGCCCGCAAGGCGGTCATCGTTCTGGCCAATAAAACCGATCTCCTGACCGGTTCCGATGCCTCCATCACCCTCCGGTCCGCATTGACGGAACGCCTTACCTTTCTCAGCCATGCCCCCATTCTTCTCCTTTCCGCCAGAACGGGACGAAACGTAGGGAAGATCTGGCTTCAGATCGATCGAGTCCTGGAGGCCTATCAGAGACGGGTACCCACCGGAATACTTAACCGTCTCTATGCCGATTTTGCCGCCCGCTTTCCTTCACGGCAGAGAAAGTTCCTCTACATCACTCAGGCGGCCACGGCCCCTCCTCTCTTCGTTCTCATGTCCAACCGTGCGGGCCCCCTGGATGCGAGCTTCTCCCGTTTTCTGGAAAACCGCATTAGAGAAGCTGTGGACTTTCCCGGTACCCCCATCCTGTTCAAGGTCCGGGGACGAAAACCCAGGAATTCGTAATCCGGGACCCGGGTATGATAGGATAGGTTCGCCGTTCCTGATTCTTGAGGAACAACCCCATTTCAGTCCGGAGAGTATCGATGACACAAGAGGTCTCCCTGTTCCACCCGTCCCGCAGAGCCTACAGGTTTTCCGTACTTCTCTTTGTTAGCCTCCTGACCTACGGCTCCTATTTTGCATATGACAGTCTTGGCGCCATCGCCCCCATGCTCATCGAAGCCCTGGGCGTAGACCGCGCCGCTGTGGGAGCCACCTACACCGTCTATTCCATCGCGGCCATAGTTTCTGTATTCCTGGGCGGCCTGTTAATCGATAAGATAGGGACAAGGAAGGCCAGCCTTATCTTTTCCTCCCTGGTCGTACTGGGAACGATCATCGTGGCCATCGCGCCATCCCTCTGGCTCCTCTATGTGGGCCGGTTCATCTTCGGTGCAGGATCGGAGTCTCTTGTCGTTGCCCAGAGTGCCATCATCGCCCGCTGGTTCAAGGGGAAGGAGCTGGCCCTCGCCTTCGGCATCGCCCTCACGATTTCCCGCCTGGGTACGCTCTTCAGCTTCAACACCGAAGCACTCATCGCCTCCTTCTTTGGAAAGTACCAGTACGCCCTCTGGGCCGCCGTTCTCTTTTGCGTCGTGTCTCTCCTGAGCAACCTCATTTACAATATCCTTGACAAACGGGGCGAACACGCACTGGATCTCAAAGAAGAGGGCGCCGGGGACAAGATCGTCTTATCGGATATTAAGAAATTCAAGTCTTCCTACTGGTACGTCACTCTCCTCTGCGTCACCTTTTACTCCGCCATCTTTCCTTTCACCGCGCTGTCCACCGATTTCTTCCATGACAAGTGGGGGCTCCCGATGGAAGCAGGCGGAAGCGGAGGGTTCTTATCCCAGGTCTTTTCCAACCTGATTCACATGTTTACAACGGCCGGCGGGACCACTTCGATTATCATCTTTGCCTCCATGGTTTTCGCCCCCTTCGCAGGAAGTCTTGTGGATAAAATTGGCCGCCGGGCCAGCCTCATGATGATCGGGTCGATCCTCATGATCCCCTCTTACATCATCATGGGCTACACGACCGTCAACCCCGCCATCCCCATGATCATTCTGGGAGCGGCATTTGTCCTCGTTCCGGCCGCCATGTGGCCCGCTGTTCCTCTGATCGTTCAGAAGGAGCGGGTGGGTACAGCGTTCGGGCTCATGACGATGATTCAGAATATCGGGCTGGCCACCTTTCCCTGGTTAAATGGTCTTCTGCGGGACTTTACCCATACCTACAAGGCCAGCATGCTGATGTTTGCCAGCCTGGGAGCTTTCGGACTTCTCTTCGCCGTTCTTCTTCTCCGGGCAGACCGGCGGGAAGGCGGAAAACTGGAGAATCCTCACGGCTGAGAATTGAATTTTCAGTCTGATGTGACAGGAAGGATGTCGGTCAGGCTCCAACCATGCTGTGGACCTTGTCCACCAGCACATTGACGGAAAAGGGTTTCCCGAGAAAATCGCTGGCACCCAGTTCAACGCCCCGATGTATGTTCTGCGGGCTGGACAGCACGCTGAGGATGATGACCGGGATGTTGGCGGTTTGGGGGTTTTCTCTGACGATCCGCAAAAAATCGAACCCGTTCAGCTTTTCTTCCTCAAAGGCCAGATCGAGGATAATGAGATCGGGACATTCATCCCGTATGAACTCAATCGCATCACGCACGGAGGACTTCAGCGTGGTGTCAAAATTGGAAAGCCTGAGCTTGAAATCCACCACCTGACGCAAACATGGATCATCATCTACAATCAGGATCCGCTTCCGTGCCATCATATGTAGTATACCTCAATCTTCCTTTTTTGGCTCCCATGGAGCGGCAGACCCGTTTTTCATGGCAATGGCAACGGTCACAGCCTGATCCCGCTCATGGGTCATGGAGACATGAATCTCTCCGACATTCGCCTGGCTCGCGTGAACAGCCAGTCGACCGTGAAGCCGGACAGAGGGAGCTCCCCCGGGAAGGTGGATCACTTCCACATCCGTAAACCGGATGGGAAACCCAACCGGTCGGAGGGCCTTGTACACCGCCTCTTTCATGCTGAATATGACCGCAAGTTCCTGGATAAAGACCGGGTGTTCATCCGCGTGGCGAATTTCGCCGGGATGGGTGATCCGATGGAGAAATTTCTTCCCAAATCGGGAATAGGCAGATGCGATCCGTTTCAGATTGACAATATCAACACCGATGCCGTAGATCATCAGAGCGGTGTATTCAGGTTGAGGGGGTGGGCTCCGCCTCCAATCTTAAAATTGTGCATCATCGCCTTCCGGATATAGAGCTTGGCCTTGTTGACGCTGGTCAGAAGATCGTCTCCCTTGATGAGGTTTCCCAGCACACAGGAAGAGAAAACCGCACCTTTGCCCAGCGTGTTTTCCGTAACCATCAGAGGGGCATCCGCCAGTTTGATGCTCATGCCGTCATGAACCACATCCATGGCGCGATTATCCTTCCCTCTTGAGGTGATCACGACCTGGCTGCACCCGCGCTGGATCAGCTCCGAGGCTGCATCGCGCATGGCCTGCAGGTCCTCGACCGGTTTTCCCAGGATCATACCGGCCTCCTCCACGTTGCATACGACAATATCCACTTTGGGCATGATATGGGTGACCAGGGCATTGAGAACAGCGGGCGTCTGGAGACGGTGTCCTAACGGATGGATCAGGGAAAGATCCAGCAGGCTGGGCTGGATGGGTCGGGAGCCGAGAAGCTCCGCTACCATGTCGACCGTAATTTCTTCAGGGAGCAGGGAAAGCTTCAGCCCATTAAACGTGAGATCGGAGAGAAGCGCTTCCAGCTGCTGCCCCACACTTGCGAAGGGAACCGGCATGAAATCGGTGACCTGACGGGTATTCTGGGCAAAGATCCCCGTCACACAGGCCGCCACGTAATAACGAAAATTGTGAAACATACGGATATCCACACCGACACCGCCTGCGCCGGTCGGATCGAAGGCCCCAATGACAAGAACACGTTTATTCACAACCATATTGTACATAATTTCACCAGTGCGCGCAAAACCAGCCTTCGACAGGGCCGTGTTAGAATGTCGCCATATGGACATCCGCCTCTGCCCGAAATGTGAAACCGTCCATGGCGGAGGGACTTCCTGCCCTTCGTGCAGCAGTGGCCTCGTTCTCCAGGACGAATCTTTTTTTCTGGGGAAATTCGTCGGAAAATACCTGATTGACAGGCTTCTGGGAGCCGGGGGTATGGGTGTCGTGTTTCGGGCCATCCACACGACACTAAAGAGGCCTGCAGCCCTGAAAATTATCCTGCCCGAGCTTTCCGATGAGGGATTCCTCCAGCGATTCCAGAGGGAAGCGCAGCTTCTTGCCGATCTGAAACATCCCAACATCGTGGAAATCTACGACTTCGACGTGTCCCCCTGGGGCCCTCCCTTTTATGTGATGGAGTATCTGGAGGGGAAGAGCCTTCGCAGGGTCCTGTCCGACGGATCTTCCCCCATTCCCTATCCTGAGGCATGTTCCATCCTTCAGGATCTTTCCTCCGCATTGCAGTACGCCCATCGAAAGGGCGTCATTCACCGGGATCTGAAGCCGGAAAATATCATGCTGATTCCGCTGGAGGATCGCACCGTCGTAAAGATTCTTGACTTCGGTATTGCCAAAATCCTCACCCGTGCCCGGGAGGAGGCCTCCATTCTGACCCAGACGGGGGCAGTTCTCGGAACGCCCCAGTACATGGCTCCTGAGCAGGTCATGGGAGGAGAAGTTGGACCGGCCACCGATCAGTACGCCCTCGCTCTGATCACGGCGGAAATGTTGACCGGGAAGGCCCTTCGAGCAGGAAAGACCCTGGGAGAAATCATTTCCCGGGAATTCACCACTCCCCTCCCCCTTGAGACCCTCTCGAAGGAAGATCTTCCTCCAGGAGCCGGAGAAGCTCTTCGAAGGGCCACACAACCCGATCCTTCTCTCCGTTTTGAAGATGTGACGTCCTACATGCGCGCCTTCTGTGCCGAACATGTTTCCGCCGGTGAGGGGGCCACTTCCGTAGTGCGGAGAGATACGGAGGCCACCCCGACCATTTCCGTCCCGTCCCACCCCTTCCCGTCAGCAAAAAAGCGGCGCAGGTTCCCCTTTGTTCCTGTGGGAATTCTTATCCTGATTCTCGCCCTTTCGTCCATTCTCTTTCTGGTTCGGCCATGGAGCCGGACGTCTACCGAACCAGCGGAACTTCTTACTTTACTCGATACGATTGCCCTCCCTCCTGACACCGTTTCGATTCTCGGTTCAGGGGAGGGTGCCATCCTTCTTAAGGGATCGGGCTGCGTCTACCTTCTCGATCCTTCCAATCCAGCCATACCCGGACGTTTTCCACTCATGGAAGGGGAGCAGATCCTGGGCAGGCTCCGGGATGGGAGGCTGGCTACCCGGGAGGGAGAAACCGTATGGGCCAGAGATTTACAGCAGAATGAGCGCAAGCCGCTCTTTGAAGACCTGGAGAGCGGAAAGAACCTGCGTATCAATACGGATGGAACCTGGCTGGCCCTTTTTGATTCAGAGAACGTCACCCTTCTTTCTTCAGGTGAGACAAAACCCGTTCGTTTTGCGCCGGGTGATGGGGAAATCCTGGAGGTCACCGTCGGTTCCCGGTATGCCGCGATGGTTTCCCGGCTGGGCAGTGTCACCCTCATCGATCTACATTCCGGCTCTCCCGTATTTCGTGCGCCCTATCCGGAAAGCGAGGTTAAGACCCTCGCTCTGCAGGAAGCCTTTGGCCTTGTCGCCGTGGGCGGTTGGTACGACACCCTCTTTCTGGGCAGGGCAGGTGAGAATCGACTCTTTCCCGTGCTGACAACCCCGGGGATGACGCGCCATATTCAGATTCTGCCCGATCATCCCACCCTCGTGGCTGCAAAGGGAGACACCCTGACCCTCTACCGCCCGGAAAATCCCACCCCGACCATGTTGAATTTTGAAGGGAGGGATGTCCTGGATGCCGCCATGGTTGCAGAGGGACTTGCCATTGTTGTTGCCCGACCGCTTCAGATGTTTCTCTACCGATACAGAGATCTTTCGATTGCCACCACGATCTCCACCGGACCCAAGGAAATATGGGCTCTCGCAACCGGTGAGAAGGACTCCACGATCTATGCAGGGAATTCGGAGGGAACGCTCTTTCGGGTCAATCCTGAACATGGCGACATTGAAACGCACCCCCTCCACACCCAGGGAATCACGTCCATGGTTGCAGGGGGAGCTTACCTGGCTTCGGCTTCTGACGACAAAACGATCGCCGTCTGGAAGATTCCCGAAATGAACGTAATCTGGCGATCACGGGTCCATGACTACCTGATAAATTTTCTCTTTCTCAATTCCCACACTTCAACACTCTGGTCCTCCTCTTCGGATGGAACGGTCAAGGCGTGGCGCTGGCCTGGATTGGAAGACGCGGGCAGTTTTCCGATTGAACGGATCTCTTCCGCTGCCCTGTGGGTAAACCGTGAGGAAAACAAGGCCCTTCTGGGAACATGGGACCATCGAGCCCTGCTCTTGGAACGGACGGAAGGCAGTTGGAAGGTCATCGCCACCTATGCCCTCCCCTCCTCCGGCGGATACTCTATCGCGGCTCTTGAAGACAGAGGTCTGATCCTCCTCGTCGGCGTCAATCCCACGGGCCTCTTCCTTCTGGATGCACGCGACAATCAATTCTTCTCCCTCGACCCCATGGGTCTTACCCTCTTCTGGACAACACCGTATGATCAGGATTCACTGCTTGTTGGGGGAGAAAACGTTCTTGGCCTTCTTTCCTTTACGCGAGGGGATAGCGAGATCTCCTGCAAATCAGCCATCCGTTTTTCCACCGACCTCCACACACTCTTTATTGTCCTGAATTCTCAACCTGCGTCACAGATTATTGCAGGTAGCGGCAAGGGGGAAATTCACATTCTTGATTTGACAGATCAAAATATCCCTTTCGCGGCCACCGATCTTCACCCCCGGCTCCTGACTCCTCTGAAACGATCAGGCCAGTAAGGCTTCCAGGTAGGCTTCCGCCTCTTCCCTCCCCCCGTCAAATCCTTTAAGGATCAATTTTCCGTTGCAGAAAAGGGTCAAATCCTTCCCCTGAAAGGATCCCATCGTCATAATGTCCCCCACCTGCCTTGTGATCGAGACCCTGGTTCGAATGCGCTGAATCACCTCAGCTGAATGGGAGGGTTCAAGAAGGGCGATAAAATCCCGTTCTTCATTACAGGAGGGCTCCAGATCCCTCACGTATCGGGTCAGGCCTTTGTCAGAGTTTCCAGAGCTTCGAGGCACCGGTCAACTTCCTCTTCTGTGTTGTAGATGTACGGGGTGATCCGGATGGTGGCCGGGACGTTAAAATGGGAATGAAGGGGATGGGCACAATGCCGTCCGGATCGAACACAGATTCCCTGCGTATCGAGATAGGACGCCACATCATCTGCTGAATATCCATCCAGCGTAAAGGCGAGCGTTCCGATTGAATCTTCAGGATCGGGAACGGGAATCAGGGTACGCACACCGGGAAGCTGATCCAGTCCTCGGGTCAGCCGATCAAAGAGAACATATCCGTGTTCCCGGATAAAGGACCAGCCAACCTTTTTCAAGTACTGTATCGCGGTCTCCATTCCAACTGCGGAAGCGACGTTTGCCGTCCCGGCTTCGAATTTCCATGGCAGTTCGTTCCAGACGACATCGAGTTGATCCGATTCGGGGGAAAAACGAACCTCGGAGATCATGTCACCCCCGCCAAGGAAAGGAGGCATGGTGCGCAGGAGCTCTTCCCGGGCCCAGAGAACACCCATTCCCAATGGTCCAAGCATCTTGTGAGCAGAAAAGGCATAGGCGTCGGCACCGAGAGACACCACATTCACGTCGAGATGGGGCACAGCCTGTGCACCGTCAACGATGAGGAGGGCTCCCGCCCTGTGAACCAACTCTGCAATGGTACGGATGTCGTTGATCCTTCCCAGCACATTGGACACGTGGGGAAGAGCCACGATTCGCGGTTTCCTTTCCAGCTCCCGCTGCAGGGCTTCAAAATCGAGGGTCCCATCTTCACAAACGGGCAGAAGGTGAAGGTGGATCCCCATCCGCTCCTTCAATAGAATCCAGGGAATCAGATTGCTGTGGTGATCGGAGACCGATGCGACGACATGATCTCCGGGACGAAGATATTTCTCGGACAGGGATCGGGCGAGCAGGTTGAGAGCCTCAGTTGTATTTCGCGTAAAGATAACCTCCCGGTAAGAGGAGGCATGGATAAAGCGTGCCACGGTATGGTGAGTCCTGAGGTAGAGCTCTGTGGCTTCTCTGGCCAGCGAATAGACACCCCGGTGCACATTGGCGTTGGTTGTGGCATAAAACGCATGCTCCGCTTCGAGAACCGACCGCGGCTTCTGCGTGGTGGCAGCATTATCGAGGTAAACGAGCGTATGGCCATTCCGGGCCTGAGCCAGGATCGGGAAATCTTTCCTCAGGAGGTCAAGATTCATCGGAGGATTCAAACCGATCCTGCATGGTTTCCGCCAGCTCTTCTTCTTCAAGGGCATGGGCTTCGTCGGAAGTCAGCTCCGCAGGAAGCCACTCCGGCCCGGGTGGATGCTCTTCAAAATATTTCCGTATGGAACGGCGCAACGCACCGACGGCCAGAACACCGCAGTGGACTTTTACTGGAGGAAGGCCCCCCAGATCCTCGGCGATTTCCTTCCATGATGCAAAAAACGCATCCCGGAGAAGCTGGCCCTTCACCCGCTCGGTAAGAGCGGATGCTGTGGCGATATTAGACGCACATCCAAAGCTCTCAAATGAGATCGATTCGAGGTTTGCATCTTTTACCTTCAGGTAGAAGGTGATCATGTCTCCACACGCCATACTTCCGGCAGAAGCCTTTACGTCGGCATCGGCCATGGGACCCAGGTTTCGCGGATTGCGAAAGTGATCAAGCACCTGAGGTGAATAGGGGAGCGGAGAACGGGTCATGATTCCTCCCGGTAGGCACCGGATATGGTCCGAAGCCGGATGAGGCTCAGAGGAAAGGATTCCAGGATATGGTCCACATCCTCATCCGTTAGACAGCGGTGGACTTTCATCAGGATACTTCCATGCGCCTCTTCAAATTTGCGCCCCATAGCCATGAGAACGTGGGACGGTTGAAGAATCTTCCTGGAACAGGCACTTCCCGAAGACACGTAGATCCCCCGATCTGCCAGGTCCACGGTCAGGGCCTCTCCCTCTGCATGAAGAAAGGAGATATTCACGTTGTCGGATGCTCTCGACGTCCGGGGACCGTTCAGAAGGGAATCGGGAAGTGTAAGCAATTCATTCATCAGGCGATCCCGCATGGCATTCAGTCGTTCCAGCGTATGATCGAAATCGAAGAAATGGGCCTTTACCGCAGCTGCAAATCCGGCAATTGCAGGTATATTTTCGTCTCCCGGCCACAGGGGTTGGGTTGAATAGGCTCCTTCAAGGAGAGCGTTTACATTTTTCCGCTGTTTCACCCAGAGGCCGGCAACTCCGCGAGGTCCGAGAAGTTTCGTCGAGGAAAAGGTAGCCATGTCGAGATCGAGATCCGGGAGCCGAAGGGGAATCTTGCCGAATGCATCGGAAAGGTCAGAATGGATAAGAGCTTCCGGACTTCGATCCCGGATCAGCCTGATGATTTCCTTCATCGGCTGAATCGTTCCCGTCTCCGCATTGACCATGGCAATCGAGATAATCATGGTTTCTTCGTTTACCGCATCCTTCAACCGATCGAGATCGATCGTTCCGTCTGAATCCACTTTAATTTTATGTAAAGAAAAACCCTCCCGGGACAGACGTTCTGCGCAGTGGAGAACACTTAAGGGCTCGACCTGGGAGACCACCACGCCCCGGGCTGATCCCTTGCGGTTTCGAGTAGAACCGAGGATCGCCAGGTTGTTGGCTTCTGTCGTATCGTGGGGAAAGTGGAGACCATCCGCTGTCGGGAAGCCTAAAGCGTTTGAAATAATGGTTCCGGATTCCTGGAGGACCTGATAGGCTTCCCATCCCGGTGCGTGGGTCATTCCCGTATGGCCGTACCCCTCCCGGTTGAAGTAGGGCAACATGGCCTGAACCACGTCTTCAGCCACATAGTAACCATTTTCCACATCAAGAAAGACACGACGCTCCATGGGTATACCGTCCATTACAGAAAAGGCTGCGGGACCGGAACCCAGGGGGCCCGGACCCGGAAAATCCATCGAATTACTATAGACGATCGGCGTGTTCTTTTCAACACAGCGTTCTTCAGGGTTTCGTCGTTGGAGGTGGATGTCCTTCACCGCTCAGACAGAGCAGATCCTTCCTTCCTGAACCGGCAGGAGCTGCTCACGACGGAAATCTGCGCGCGGTCCATGGCAATCAATCCAGACTGGAAACCATTTGTGGAAATTAGGGAGAGTGTCACCGTCTCTCCGGCAATGACCCAGTCCCGGGCACGGTCCACCATACCCGGAAACAGTACAGGGATCCACAGGATCCTGAGCCCGGGGCCTCGTGTCTTTTTCATGGCATAAACCCGGAATTGATTATATCTGCCTATCCTTCCGGCTCCAACTTCATGTTGACAAATAACGGCCGATTCTCTAACATCTTTTCGTGCAGGGTACCATCATTATTCCAGCGAGGTTCGCCTCCACCCGTTTTCCCGGGAAACCACTGGCCCCCATTCTGGGTGTACCTATGATCGTGCATGTCGTTCGGCGCTGTACCCGGGTTCCCGGTATTGAGAGGGTTCTTGTCGCTACAGATGACCACCGGATCGCAGAAGCTATCCGCTCTGAGGGAGGGGAAGTCATCATGACCTCCCCCGATTGTCCTTCGGGGACCGATCGTGTGGCCGAGGCTGCTTCCGGCATGAGCTCCCCATGGTTTATTAATGTTCAGGGAGATGAGCCCCTGATCCCCCCTGAGAATATCGCACGGGTTGCACGCGCCCTCGCGGAAGGACGCCCCATGGTGACACTGGACTTTCCTCTGGAACCTTCCCGGGCGGAAGATCCTTCCATCGTTAAAGTTGTCACCAGCGCGGCACGTGAAGCACTCTACTTTTCCCGTGCTCCCATTCCATATCCCCGCACACCTGGAACTTTTTTTAAACATATTGGTATTTACGGGTACCGCAGGGATATTCTCGAAAGGCTGGTGACCCTGCCACCCTGCCCTCTTGAAATAACCGAAGGCCTGGAGCAGCTGCGAGCTCTCTACCACGGCATTCCCATTTACGTGGAACGTGCCGTGGAGGATTCCCTGGCTGTCGATGAACCCGATCATGTCGCGCAGGTTGAAGCACGTCTGCGTAATAAGGAGGAGTGATGGAAACCAAGTATATCTTTGTAACCGGCGGAGTCGTATCGTCCCTGGGAAAGGGGATTGCCTCTGCCTCGATGGGTGCCATCCTCGAAGCCCGGGGCTTTAAGGTCACCATCCAGAAATTCGACCCGTACATCAATGTCGATCCGGGAACGATGTCCCCCTTTCAGCATGGGGAAGTGTACGTCACGGATGATGGAGCGGAGACCGACCTGGACCTGGGACACTATGAACGTTTCACATCAACACGAACCTCGAAAAAGAACAACTTCACTACGGGACAGATCTATCAATCGGTCCTTCAGAGGGAGCGGAAAGGCGACTACCTGGGGGCCACGGTACAGGTTATCCCTCACATCACCGATGAAATCAAGCGTTGTGTCCGCGCACTGGCTGAAGATGTAGACATTGTCATCGTAGAAATCGGAGGTACCGTAGGCGACATTGAATCCCAACCCTTTTTGGAGGCTATCCGCCAGTTCCGGCAGGACGTGGGTGAGCGGAATGCAATCTTTATTCACTTGACCCTGGTTCCTTACGTATCCACGGCCGGAGAGCTGAAAACCAAGCCCACGCAACACTCCGTGAAGGAGCTTCGGGCGATCGGTATCCAGCCCGACATCATCCTCTGTCGTTCCGACCGTGCTCTTCCTGAAAACGTGAAGCGAAAGATCGCTCTCTTCTGCTCTGTGAGTGAGCGGGGCGTCATTGATGTACTGGATGCAGAAAATATTTACCAGGTTCCTCTTCAGCTCTGCAGAGAAGGCCTGGACAACCTCCTGGTCGATCTCCTTCGACTTCCCAACCTTAAGGGAGACATGTCCGCATGGGTGGACCTGGTTCAGAGGATCAGGAATCCTGAAGATGAAGTCACGATTGGAATTGTCGGAAAATATGTCCAGCTTTCAGATTCCTACAAGAGTCTGAACGAAGCACTCATGCACGGAGGCCTGGCCAACGGAACCCGGGTCCACCTTACCTGGATCGATTCCGAGAAACTCGAAGATGACGATTCCTTTCCGGGTGAAGTCTTTTCTGTGGATGGAGTCCTGGTTCCGGGAGGATTTGGCGTCCGGGGAATCGAAGGTATGATTCGAGCCATCACCGTCGCCCGAGAGAAAAAGATACCCTTTTTCGGAATCTGTCTGGGCCTGCAGACGGCTGTGATCGAATTTGCCCGGCATGTATGCGGCCTGGAGGAAGCCCATTCCACAGAGTTTCATGAAGATGCGACCCACAAGGTGATTTACAAGCTTCGGGACCTTCTGGGCGTGGACACCCTGGGTGGGACCATGAGGCTGGGGGCTTATCCATGCCGGCTTGAGGAAGGGACACTCGCCCGCGAGGTTTATGGAAAGGATCTGATTTCCGAACGCCATCGCCATCGATACGAAGTAAACCAGGAATTTTTGGACATATATCGAGAGAACGAGCTGAAGATTTCCGGTCTTTCCCCGGACGGAAAATTCGTTGAGATGATCGAACTTCCAAACCACCCCTACTTTGTCGCCTGCCAGTTTCACCCGGAATTCAAAAGCAAGCCCCTCGCACCCCACCCGCTCTTCTCCGCCTTTATCGGGGCGGCACTCCGGTACAAACGTTCGAGGTAATCCATGAAACGCATCCTTCTCTTTGCGGGACCCTGCGTGATTGAATCCCTTGATCACTCCCTGACCATGGCCGAAAAAATCCTGGAAATCACCCGCGATCTTCCTGTGGATTTCGTCTTCAAATCATCCTTCGATAAGGCCAACCGGACGTCCCTTGATTCCTACCGGGGACCCGGCCTGGATCGTGGTCTATCGATTCTGTCCACGGTTCGCGATCGTGTCGGGGTTCCTGTCATTACCGACATCCACCTTCCCGAACAGGCAGAACCGGCCTCTCAGGCCGTGGACATTCTCCAGATTCCCGCCTTCCTCTGCCGCCAGACCGACCTTCTCGTTGCGGCGGGAAGCACGGGAAGACCCGTCAATATCAAGAAGGGTCAGTTCATGTCCCCCGCGGATATGGGATACGCGGTCGAAAAGACCCGGACAGGGGGTTCCCAACGTGTCACCCTGACAGAAAGAGGAACCTTCTTCGGATATGGAAACCTCGTCGTGGACATGCGTTCCCTGGTTATGATGCGGGACCTGGCCGACGGAGTCATCTTTGATGCTACCCACAGTGTCCAGCTTCCCGGCGGTGCTGGCGGGAAATCGGGCGGATTGAGGGAGTTCATCCTCCCGCTTTCGAAAGCGGCAGCCGCCGTAGGAGTCGATGGCTTTTTTCTGGAGGTTCACGACCGGCCCGAGGCCGCTCTTTCCGATGCGGGAAGCCAGCTCGCGTTGAACGATCTTCCATCCTTTCTGGAAACGATTCTCTCGATCTGCAGCGCAGGGGAAAGACCGTGACCGTGGAACTGGGGAAGCGGGTCCTGAAGATTGAAGCCAACGCCATTCAGGATGTGGCAGAGTCTCTGGACGAAGCCTTTTCCCGGGCGGTCGATATCCTGGCGGACTGCAGGGGTAAAGTCGTGGTGACGGGGATGGGAAAATCCGGCATCATCTGCAGAAAGATAGCCGCCACCATGTCTTCCACCGGCACCCCGGCCATCTTCATGCATCCGGCAGAAGCCATTCACGGTGATCTGGGGATCATTGCTCAGGGAGACGTTGTCCTGGCTGTTTCCTACAGTGGTGAAACCGAGGAGGTGATTCGTCTTCTGGAATTCCTCCAGAGACAGGGGATCCTTCTCATTGCGATTACCGGAAATCCGGAATCGACACTGGGCCGCCATGCAAAGTCCCACATCAGTGCCCGCGTGTCCAAGGAGGCATGCCCGCTGAACCTCGCCCCGACCGCGTCGACCACAGCCGCCCTTGCGGTGGGAGACGCATTGTCGATCGCTCTTTCAATCCGAAAGGGGTTTCGGGAGGAAGATTTTGCCCTTCGCCATCCAGGAGGAAAGCTGGGTAAAAAACTGATGAGGGTCAGAGATCTCATGCACACGGGAGATGCGCTTCCCAGGGTTCAGCCCGGAACAAACATGAAGGATGTGATCTACGAGATGTCTCGTAAGGGTTTCGGAATCACGGCCGTTGTGGACGATCAGAACGCCCTCCTGGGCGTAATCTCCGATGGGGATCTGCGAAGGTTTCTTCAACGGGACAACGCGATCCTCCAGAAGACAGCAGGAGAATGCATGAAGGCAGGCGCGGTAACGATCGGCCCGGACATCCTTGCCTCGGAGGCCCTGAAACACCTGGAGGACCGGAGAATTACTTCACTCTTCATCACGGACGACCGGAAGGTGCTGGAAGGCATTCTCCACATACACGACCTCTGGGGAGTCGGCTTCTTTTGATCGTGTGAAGCACCTTCCCGTTCTCATCCTGATATTCCTTTCCTCCATCATCCGGGCGGATGATCTCCCCGTAATCCGCGAAATCTCTCTGATAAGGAATCCCATATTCGATCCCGACGACCCGGTGGAGAGGAGATGGCCCTATCGCCTCGCCAACTCACTTCACATCACCACAAAGGAGGGATTTATCCGCTCTGCCCTTCTTTTCAGAGAGGGAGATCTTTACGATCCGCTTCTCCTTGAAGCAGCCGAGCGCAGGCTCCGGAATACGGGCTTTTTCAATCCCGTGTCGATCACGGCGGTTCCCCTCCCCGATGGAAATGTCCGTGTCGAGGTTCGGACAAGGGAAACATGGACTCTCAACCCGGGTGCCAGCTTCTCCAGTTACAGCGGGAACAATTCCATCAGTTTCGAGGTGGAGGAATCAAACTTCCTGGGCTGGGGAAAGAAGGTGATTGCCCGGTGGGAAAATTCGGTGGAACAGGAGCGTGGATCCATCCACTATGAGGATCCCGTCTTTCTGAGCGATCGAAACCACCTCACCGTGGGATTGTGGAAGACCAGCGACGGGGAAGGACATCAACTCTTCTACCATAGACCGTTTATGACCCGGAAACAGGGTGCTTCATTCAGGGCCGGGTTTTTGAACAGTGATGATCGCGTTCTCCTGTACTGGAAAGGAGAGGAAGCCCTGGAATTCATCCTTCACAGGGACTGGGCCGTTGTAGAAGGAATGATCCGCCTCTGGGGTCAGGGGGACAGGGTTCTGCGGGGTGGGGGCGGATTCAGCAGTCTCGAAACTTCTTCCTCAACCTGGGAAGACCACGGGGGTGACCATCCCTTTGTCCTGGATCGACCCAGAAAGGATCGGCTCGGTTTCTTCTCCCTGGAGTACATGCGGCAGCGATATCTGAAAACCCAGGGGCTCTATGCCTTCCAGCACGATGAAGACACCCTTCTCGGTCCCAGGGCCCGTTTTGGTTTCGGATTTTCCGAAGGCGGCCGAATGTGGATCTACTCCGATGCTGAAATCGGCTGGGGTACTCCCAGGCATCAAATCCTGGGAAAGGGGGTCCTGAACCGCGAAATGGGAGGCGACCGGAGGACCTTTTATCTGGCAGGATTCCAGGCAGCGCACCAGTGGTCAACCTCCTCCACTTCGATCATGGCGGTCCGGATGGATGGATACCTTCACCCTGCGGGAATGGAGGTCCTGTACCTTGATGCCGAGGAAGGGCTGCGGGGCATACCGTTCCGGAACCAGGCCGGTACACGCCGGGCACAATTGACTTTCCAGCACAAGGTGCTGCTTTTCACGAATGTGCTTCACCTCATGAACATTGGAGCCGCCGGATTTGCGGATATCGGCAAGATCTGGGGTCTGGAAAGAAACTTCGACGAAGCAGAGATTCAGCGAACCATTGGCGTAGGCTTGAGGATTGAAAGCCTTCGCTCCGGATTCGCAACCCTTGCCCGGCTCGATCTTGGTTATGATTTAAAAGATGGCGGCTGGGAAATATCCATCACCACCGATGAGTGGTTCGACTGGCGCGTCGGGGGTTATTTGCCTGACGAAATGGAAAGCCCGTCCCATGCGATGTGGTGGGTGGGCCGCTGAAGCATGGCCTGCAGATCTCCCATCGTCTGTCCGGAATGACCCACATGGGTAAAGACCAACCTCTCAATCCCCAGCTCGTCTGCCCGTTGAACCGCTTCGTTCATCGGCCAATGATTGGGCAGAGAACGATCGGGTGAGGATCCGTCGGTCACAAGAAGGTCAATCCCCCGGATCCGGGAAGCGGTGGGCCGGGGAAGGCAGCAAATATCGGGAGCATAGAACACCGATCCATCCATGAGGATTCCCGAGGTGGGTGTTCGAGGAGAATGTTCAACTTCCAGAAATTCAATGTCATAACCTGCAATCCGGACCGCACGTCCGGGTATCACCTCACAGTATTCAAGGGGAAGATCTCCATGAACCTTCCGCACGGTGTCCAGCGTATCCGACAGGGCCCATACCCGAACCCGTCCCCATGAAAGATCGGCATAGTCAGGACATAGATCTCTCAGCCCGAGAATATGATCATGGTGACCGTGGGTCAGCAGGACATCCGACAGGATCGGGTGTCCTGCGCGAGCCCATTGGATGGAAAAGTCGGTTCCGCAATCGATGAGAACTCTTCGATCGAGAAGGATAGAGGATCTCGTCCGGGAATCCCTGGGATCAGGGGAGAGGCACTGAGGACATGTACAACGGGGCCGGGGAAGGGCCCAGGCTCCCGATGTTCCCAGGAAAGAAAAGTGGATCATGCCACCTGGGCGGCGGAAAGAAGCCTGGAGAACCTGGCAGGATCGACATTTTCCATCTGCAGATAATTCTGCTCCAGCTCCTCGACGGTGAAGAGATCCAGCCCGCTGTTATGGAGAAAATCTTTCCGCAATTCGATCTTACCGGTTTCCATCATCTCCGGCAGGATTTCACCCAGGTAGAGGGATTCCATCTGGAGATGGTGAATTGCTTCGAGGATCAGACGGTCAGATATTTCCTCTCCCAGCTGCTGGCGTACCACTTCCCTGCGGATTTCCTTCACGAAGGCTTCAAGGCCATGCTGTGTCGAGAGGCCGGCATATACGTGCTTGATACGCTCCCGGGCAATCTGAAGAACGACACTGAAAAAGCGTTCTTCCGTGGTTACTTCGGAAATGAGATGGACCAGTTCCTGCAGTGTCATTTCATTATCGGAAATCCGAATCAGACCCTGCTGAACAAGCTCCAGTTTGCGCCGGCCATACCGGGGAAGATAGGGGTTACTGAAAAGAGGCTCGATAAAGAGCTCATCAAAAAGCTGGGATTTCAGATCATTGAAGATTCTCCGGTTATTCACGAGGGACCGGATATTGGAGTCTTCAATTTCGACGTTATCCATAAAGGCCAGACGGTTGATCAGTGCGGCCGTGGCATCAAAACGGTCCAGATAGGTCACAACATTTCCAAAAGATTCCAGCAGCTGGAAATCTTCGGTTTGCGCCACACGTTCGTCAATGAGACGTCCGACATCCAGCAGAATTTCTTCGAAGGCATTGTTATGCTGTTCAACGGAAATCTGCTTTGCTTTTAAAAGCGCGATAAGTTCTTCTTCGGCCACCTCGTGGGTAAAGGGGCCGCTTTCGATCAGGAAACCCTCCAGAACTTCCCGGGTCTTACTGAGATAGGGAGGCTCTTCCACTGTCTTCAATGTGGTCTTTCCCGAGAAGAGAATATCTTCCAGGGTGTCGAAAATCGTGGACGGTACGTTCTGCCGGAGTGCGATCGTTCTCAACCTCTGGAGGCGAGCCTGGAGGGAAGCATCCAGCGCTCCTTTTCGACGACCCTGCATGAGCGTCTGACGATACTCACGAATGATTCGAGCGTTATCCGGATTGTGATAGATAATATCAATCTTGATTCGCTCCTGCTGATACGAATCGACCCGATCCGACACCTCTGAATATCGTTCCATAATTTCCGGCGGAAAACCCCGGTATTCCGAGTAAATCTGTCGACAGAGCTTCTGATAGGCTCGATTGGGAAGGTGGACAAAACGAAAAAGAAAAATATCCGTACCCTGTTCCTGCAGCGATTCCCTCAGCTCCCGCATCAGGTCGACATCGTGCTCCTGGCCGACATCGGCACTGCGTTTCAGCAATTTCCCTATACATTTGAGCGTCATCTCCTGTCGTTCCACAACGGATCGCCCTGCATCGTGGTCAGCAACAAAGAAGAAGTAATTACTTACCGCATGACCGTTGAGAAAGATGCGCTCGTAACTTTCCTTCCCGGAAGTTCGGGTCGTAAAGTAGATTTCATCGGTTTCTTCATCCTGGAACGCGCCGTAAAAGACAAGCCGGTTTGTGACATCCTCGGTGAACATGTCTTCAGGAGGAATCTGTGTCCCGAACATATAGGCGTTAAACGCGCCCCCATTTCCGTTGTACTCTATCCCTTCCGCCGTCATACGCAGGTGATTCATATCTGAAAAAAAACAGACTTCGCCTTCCATCTGCTGAAGGAAGAACCTGCGATGGATGTCAGGCCCCGTAATCGTAGCGAAAAAAGCAACGTCCTCGTGAACGTGACCGTGGTAGGAAACCGAACGGATCATTACCGCAATTCTAACATGGAAGGATGCGCGTTACGGTCCTCTGGGAATATCGGCCTGAACGAATCTGTATTCAATGGATATGACGAAATACCCATCAGTTCAAATTGGAAATTTCCAGTTGCGGATCCTGAATGGAGGTTCCTTCAGCCTGGACGGAGGCGCGATGTTCGGAGTCGTTCCCCGAACGATGTGGTCCCGTGAAGAACCGCCTGACCCTTTGAATCGCATCCGTCTTCATTGTAACTGTCTCCTGATTTCGAGGGAGAATGACCATGTTCTGGTGGAAACCGGAATGGGATTTTCATGGACAGAGAAGCAGCGCCATCGGTTCGCCATTGACTCTGGTTCCCTCGAGCAGTCGCTGGAAGATCTAAACCTTCAGGTTTCATCCATCACCCATGTGGTGAATACGCATCTCCATTTCGATCATGCCGGGGGTAACTTTATCAATCTGAACGGCGAAAGTGTTCCCCGGTATCCCCGTGCTTCATACTATGTTCAGGAAAGGGAATGGACTCACGGTTTGAATCCGACATGGAAGGACCGTGCAAGCTATCGAAGCGAAGATTTTGAAAAACTTGAACTCCGGGGACAGCTGGTACGGCTGGAGGGTGCATCGGAGATCATTCCCGGAATCCGTGTCCTCTCTGTCGGCGGGCACAGCCCCGGTATGCAGCTGGTTGAAGTCAGGGACGGCAGCGAACGGGCTGTCTTTCTTGCAGATCTGATCCCGACCCGCCACCACGTGCGCCTTCCATGGCTTATGGCCTATGACAGCTATCCCATAACGACACTCCAGGTCAAGGAGAACCTCCTTCCCGAACTTGCAGAAGATGGCAGCCTTGTGGTTCTTTACCATGATAATCGTTTCCCTATGGGCCATATCCGGCGGGAGGGTAACGATTCATTTCAATTCATTTATTTGCCGATTTTCAATCCGGAAAACTGAATCCGGCTGTATACGATCACTCCTTCAGGCGAAGCTCTCCAATCGGGGCCAGAAATCCCTCCGAAGTCAGGGCATAGATGCCATAGGTCGTTGAAGTCGGCTCTTCGCTTGGATCCAGCAGATGGAATGACATCGGTTCAAGAGCATGGGGAACCGCGGGAAGCATCGAAGCCAGACCGGTAACAAGCGTGTCATCCACGACTTCTGATTTCAGAATAACCCAGGATTGAACGTCCTGCACCGATTCCGCCCGGAAGGACACCTGGAACTGATCGCCTTCCAGTTCAAGCTTCGTGCCCTCCACCCGGGCCGGGTACCGTTCCAGCGGTGTGAGCTGGACCTGGCTGTTCTCTGACAAAGGGAGATCCGCCGTATTAAAGAAAACCATCAGGAAATCTTCCAGGCCTGAGAGGGGAACGCGGATTCCTGCGGTAAGAGGCCTGACATCCACGTCCGCGACGGGGAATCGATACCTCACGATCAGGCTCCCGCGAACCCCTGAGGGTTCGGTAACGGCATCCAGAACAACACCCTCTGCAGATCGGCGGCCAAGATCCCACCGATGGACACGGATCGTAAGCGGATCGGGGTTGTCGAACTGAAAGATCTGAGGCTGAAGAGGGAATGCATGGATGGATCCGGGCTGAAGAAGAGGCATCCATTCATCGATCATGCGAAGGGCACGGGATCGGAAAAGAGAACCGATCGTATCCTGGCCGCCGCCGAGGAGAACCTCGTTAATGGCTTCGATACTGCGGCCCGGTCCATTCGTGCGGTCTGCAACCCAGATTCGCCCCAGTACGGTGAGATCCTGTTCTATCAGACTGTCATAAAGAGTTCGGAGAACCAGGTCTTCCGGCGTGGCCCCGCCCATTTCAAAGGAGGTACCTTTCAGCAACGTCGCCAGTGTCGCATCACGATGAAGGGGAAGCGATGCGGGATCCAGAAGATCCAGCACGAGGGTGTAGAAAACGGGCATGACGTGGGAAAAATCCCTGGGCTCAGGAAGGATCGCACGAGAAATAGATTCATCCATGGTGAGAACCATGACTCCATCTCGTATCGCAAGATCATCCGGTATCGGAAACCCGAATTCATTCAGATGCTGTTCGGCTTTCTGAAACCATGGGTCCCAACTGACAGGACCGGAGTAGTTCATCGCCTGGAGTAAGCTGGAAAGGCCCAGAACCATCAAAAGAATAAGATTACGACGCATGAAAAGCCTCCCGACAAGGTTGCATACTATTCCTAACCTTCATTCGCAATCGGGTTATTCCTGCCAACGGACCGGTCAACATCAATCCCTTATACGGACTAACACGACCGATGTGTTGTCATGGCCTCCCATCTTGTTTGCCGTTTCAATCAGGCGATTTGCCTGTTGCTGGAGACTCCCCCCCTCTCGAAGCAGGGATGCAATCATCTCATCCTCAAGCATGGTGGTAAGACCATCCGTGCAGAGAAGGAGAAGATCACCCGGTTCAAGGGACATGGAGGCGATATCGACAGAGACAACAGAGGCACCCCCAAGGGCACGGGTGATTACATTTCGGAGTGGATGACGGAGCGCTTCTTCCGCGGTAAGGCTTCCAGCATTGATCTGTTCCTGGATCCAGGAGTGATCTTCAGTTTTCAGATAGAATTGGCCATTTCTCAGAAGATAGAGGCGACTGTCCCCTACATGTGCATAGATCGCTTCATCATCCCTGAGAAGTATGGCAACGACGGTGGTCCCCATCCCGGCCAGGTTTCGGTTCTCACGGGAGTGCCGGTAAATCATCCCGTTCGCAGCCATGATGGAAGCCATGAGCCGTTGCCAGGGTAGAGGAAATTCCTTCGGTGTCGGGAAGGGCCACGTAGGTTTGCTGACCTCAGCTGATTTCTGGATGAACTCCCGTATTGACTCTACAGCAAGATGAGAAGCAATTTCACCGGCGGCATGACCGCCCATTCCGTCCGCAACGAGGTAAAGGTTGAGATCATCCTCCACCAGGAAGGAATCCTCGTTATTCTGCCGGAGCATCCCTGTATCCGTCAAACCGAAGGTTTCGATTTTCAGGGTCACCGATTGGTCTTTCTCACGTTATATAACCGCTTGGCAGCCTGACGCACCGGATCGGGAACATCCTTTTCACTTGTCAGGTCTTTCAAATCCTTATCATTCATGCGGGGCAGCAGTCCCAGAGAAACGCCTACCGGCGTATGGGGGTTATAGATGACCTGTCTAACGATGGGGTACTTTCTCATCCACTCGCGACGCTGTGATATCAATCGCATCACCTCGGCGGGCACGTCCCTCATTCCGGAGATGACATTGATTTCCGACTCCGTCACCTTTGGACTCATGACAACTGCCGCCTTTACAAGTTTATTCGCATCCCGAATCAGAATACCCCTGGCTTCCTTACTGCCCTTCAGCGCGACTTCCACCTTCTGCGGTACGGTCATTTTCAAGACCGTCTGGTAAAGCGTGGCCTCTTCCTCATCCGCCAATTCTTCTCCCGTCATATTCAGATCGGAAAAGAGCATATCGTCCGGGAGCGAAGTCATTCCGAACGTTTCAAAAATTTCCTTTGGAATTTCAAACAGATCTTCCCCGAAGGTATCCTCGGTGAACTCTTCCGATTCCTCATACTCCTCCCCAAACATCTCCTGAGGAATCTCTTCTCCCGGCCCCGGGAAAATTTCCTGTGGAACCGGTTCTTCAGGATGATCCTGTTTAAAAAAATCCTGTCGGATTTCCAGGATCCTTCGCTTTGCGAATGGATCCAAAGAAGGATTGGATTCCAGGGCCTCAAGAATTTCCGGATGATCAATGATCTTTCCAACATTTGTGATGATAATTTCCTGGAGTGCCGAAGGAACACGGGAAGCCAGGAAGGCAACTGTCTGAATGCTCACATTTTTATGCCGGAGAACCTTCTCCATCATGGGTGTCGACCGCAGATACTGTGCCAGAACATTGAGGTCTTCAGCCTGCAGGTCGGGATTTTCAACATGCTGTTGAAGAAGCCTCGGGGGTAATCCATTCAAAGTGGAATTTGCCTGATTTCGCAACACCTCATCTTCTCCATTCAAAAAAATGAGAAGAATGGAAAAAAGACTATCGGGATCAACAGGAAAGAGTCCCTGTGCGAGCAGACTCATGATGTTCGGAGGCAGTGATCCTTCACGTACGGCCTGAATCAAATCCGATGCTGATCTATGCTCACTCAACGTTCATGTCCTCGATTCCTATGGTCACATCCAGCGGCTGTCCATCTCTTCCTTGAATGGGGTAAGGTTCCCCTCCTCGCTCCACCTGAACCGCGCCTCCATCACCGGCTCGAAAGGCAAGCGATTCTCTCAGAGAGTAGCTCAGGCGATCTCCCGGCTCCTTCACACCTTCAAACACCTTTTTCCCATCCAGCGTAATGGTAATCCAGCATCGTCTCAGGAACGTGAGATCAATTCGGGTGGGTTCCACCACAGGTACAGTCTTTGCCGTGGCAGGTTCAGGCTCAGGCTCGGTTGGCCGGATGGACGTCTGATTTTCAGGAGTTTCCACCCCGCTATTCTGCAGGGATTGAAAAAGAAAGACAAGGCCGAAGATTCCGACAAGTATCGTGCAGACAATAAATACCCAGAAGAAACCTTGATTTACAGGGTTTCGGGACACTGCCCTTCCCTTTCGTTCCGCCGTTCCCCGCTCCCTGCGATATAACTCCACGGCCTCTTCGCTTTCCAGTCCTACAATTCTGGCATATTGCCGAATAAAAGCCCTGGCAAAAACTTCATTCGGGAGAAGTTGGAAATTATGTTCCTCAATGGCCCTGAGATACCTCAGGGCGATATTTGATTTCCGGGCGACATCCTCAAGGCTTATTCCTTTCGCCTCCCTGGATTGTTTGAGGATCGTCCCCACGCGGTCGGATTCCTGGTGCACCCATTCATGGTAGTGGTATAATTCAACTGTGTCAAGGTACTTGATTTTCATGACTTCCAGCATCTATTTCCTGATAATTCCTCATGATGAAATCCCGGTTCAAAACCCCTGAACGCCATCCCGGCGGGCTTCCCTTCAAAGACCCGCAAGCGATCCGATCATGAATCAGAATCGGCGCCTGAAAGAATGAATTTTCCCATCATCCTATCTCTTTTTCTGATTCTGGCTGTTTCCGTATGTTTTGGAGGGGGACACCTTCAGGTGCATTCCTGGGCACTGGCTGTCGCCTGCCTGGGTACGGCCCTTCTAGTCCTCCGCATAAGAGAGATTACTGCATCCATCAAAGGGTATCTGCTTCCTCTGGGAACCTTCCTGATCATCATCCTCCTGACCTCCATTCCGGCCCTTCACCTTTCGTATAGTCCCCTGAACTCGTCGATTTCCCTGGCTCAGATCCTATCGGCCCTGGCCTTCTTTATCGTCGGAACCGAACTCGCTTCCCGCAGCCGTTCCAGCCGATTTCTCTTCTTTCAGATTTTTCTTTACACCATGGCATTCCTGACGATCCTATCCTGGGCTCAGACTCTGGCCGACCCCGACCGGTACCTCTTTATCTTTCCCCTCGAGGTTACGACAAAGCCCTTCGGTTTCATGCCCAATAAGAACCTCTTTTCTGCCGTGGTCAATCTCATCCTCTTTCCACTCGCAGGTGTTACGGCTGTTCTCTGGTCCTCAGCCGAAGCCCGCAGATCGGGAAAACATCTCCTTGTGACCTTTCTGGTCAGTCTGGTCGCCATCATTCTCCTCGTAAGCCGAAGCGAAGGAGCCATCCTTTCCGCGGGGGGCGCTCTGGTGATCTTTTTCCTGAGCCGCAGAAAGGAACGCTGGATCCGTGCGGTCGTCATCATGCTTGCCGTATGCCTGCTGAGCGGCTATCTCTGGATCAAGTTCAGCCATGGAAAGGCGGAGGATCTTCTCAGTCGACTTGAATTTTACCGAAGGACCGCTCACATCATGCTGGACCATCCCATTCTGGGAACCGGTCTGGGAACCTACGGTCTTGTGGCTCCCCGGTACCAGCCAGCCGAAGGGGGACGGCTCCTGGACAAGATGCATAATGATTACCTTGAGCTGGGGGTTACAGGGGGTCTGTCTTCTCTCCTGATCCTGATTCCGGCCCTGCTTCTGATGTGGCGATCCCGGGCTGTCCTTGCAAATGGAGGCATACGCACGGGGACCTATCTGGGACTCTTGGCTCTGTCCTTTCACGCCATGGGAGATTTTCCCTTTAACAGCCTGATCATTACATGGATCGCCGCACTCTATGCCGGTTCCCTGCTGCGGCGTGATCGCTCATCCTTGCAAATTCCCGCCTGGATCCGGTTTCCCCTATGCCTGCTTGCCATTCTCATGGTCGTACTCCTGGCCCTGCGGGGATTGGCCATAACCTCAGGTGGCCGGATTCATCCTGAACTGGCTCCCGAGGTCGTCACCCACCACCTTCATCAGGAAAACCTTGAAGGTGACTGTGGTACCTACCTTCCCCAGGCCATGAAATCCATGCGGATGAATCCGTATCATGCCCCTCTGCGGGCGGAGATTGCACGGTGTATGGATGCGCTGGGCGACCCCGAAGCTGTCCCTATGATCGAAGAAGCCTCAAAACTCGAACCCTACAACGTTCAGATTCTTCTTGTGGCCGCAAAGTACACCTACCTCTGGGGCGACCGGGACAGGGCCCTCACTCACCTCGCCTCCGCACGGGCCGTAAAGGAATCCGTTCCTCTCTTTATCCCCATGTCGAAGGAGGAACGGGACGATCTGATCATTGAAAGCACCCGGAAGCAGGCCATTCTCCACCCGTACCATCAGGCTGCCATCTATTCGGCCGCCGCCTCACAGCTGCAGCGCCTTGCCTCCCCCAGAACATGGCCCTTCCTGCGGGAATCTTTGGAACGGTTTCCTCTGGAACCCCGGCTCCTGGACCTCGCAGCAGGATTCACCGCAAAAAAGAAGCCGGCAAGATCCCTGCGGTTCGCAAGAATGGCCTATGATCTCGATTCCACCTTTTATCGGGCCTTCAGGATCGCCAGCCAGTATCGAACCCTCAATGATTCCCTGCGAGCGGAAGAGTGGTTTCTGAAAACGGTCGCAGAATGTGAGACTCCTTCCAGATATGCGCCTCTTGCCCCCCGGTTTATTTCCGAACCTGCGCGCGCTCTTCGTCTCATGGAGGAATCCTACTCCACAGATCCTGCCTCGTCGCTGGCCGTTGCCATTGGCTTTCAGCGGGAGAAAGAAGAATTCTATACCGAGGCCAGGAAGTGGTATATACGGGCGATCGACCTGGATCGTCAATACGGACCGGCCTATCGAAAGCTTTACGATCTGGGCCGAAAAACCGGTGATCTGCTTCTGTCTTCAAAAACACTACAGGATGCTCGGGCCCGCCTGCCCGGGGAAACGTTTTCTAAATATTTTCCTGAAATTAAAAGGGAAGCGGACAATGAAGCCTGATAATCAGGCTCTTGGATGGTGCTGGAGATAGATCCGCTTAAGACGTTCCTGCGTAATGTGGGTATAGATCTGGGTTGTGGAAATATCCGCATGGCCCAGCAGCATCTGGAGAGAACGCAGGTCCGCACCGTTCTCCAGCAGGTGGGTGGCAAAGGAATGGCGGATTACATGGGGTGAGAGTGGTTTCGTCAGGCCGGCCTGGCGTGCATAACCCTTGATCAGCTTCCAGAATGCCTGCCGGGTGAGCGGGGTCCCTCGATTACTCAGAAAGACCTCTCCCCTCAGCCGGCGGTTGAGACGGGGGCGGGCCTCTTCCAGGTATCGACCCAGCCATTGTATCGCCTGGGTTCCAAGGGGAATGATCCTTTCCTTCCCTCCCTTTCCCATGACTCGAACCAGTCCCGGATCCAGTATGACCATATCCAGATGAAGCCCGGTGAGCTCGGAAACCCTCATTCCCGTGGCATAGAGAACCTCAAGCATGGCC
The DNA here is from genome assembly GCA_035593605.1 of Thermoanaerobaculia bacterium. Classification (NCBI taxonomy): domain Bacteria; kingdom Pseudomonadati; phylum Acidobacteriota; class Thermoanaerobaculia; species Thermoanaerobaculia bacterium. Next base: position 42,453 of record DAOSWS010000016.1, read on the forward strand.
CGGTCACGAATCCCCTTCATTGTGCCGATTTTTGGAGCCGAGAGAAGGTTTTCCACCTCTTCAGGCGTAAGAAATTTAGGCAATACCTTCCAAAGTTTGGGAGATTCCACGGTATCTGTGGGATCGTCGGCACGATGATCCATGACAACAAGAAAACGGAAGAACGATCTCATGCTGGAAAGCAGGCGGGCCAGGCTCCTGGGGGCAAGATGATCCTGGCGTGCAGATCGAAAAAACTCCCTCACTCCGGTTTCATCAATCCCGGACGGGGTGACCCTGGCTCGTTCCCCCCATTTCCTGAGTTTGCCCAGGTCACGAATGTAACTTTCTACCGTATTTTTACTAAGCCCCCGCTCCAGCCCGAGGTGGTCCTGAAAGATCGCGATCGCTTCGTCCCAGTTCATCGGTCTGACCGATCGAAAGAAAGGGCCCCCGGATCAGGCAGGGGGATCACAACGCTGACACCCACCCGATGGGTATCGTACCCCTTGTTGCTGGCACGGCTGATCAGGCTGTGACTGTAATGGGCCAGTCCGTAGTGAGCCAGGATTTCCATATCCTTATTTTTTACGATCGTCAGTCCCAGCCGCATCTGGGGTGTCCATTTAAAGGGATATTCAAACCAAGTAACCGGGATATTGTTCACCATGGGACCGATTCCGAATTCGGCAAAAAAACGCCTGTTACGATATCGGATTCGTGAAGCGAATCCAATGGAATATGAATCCCCGTATCCTTCAATATCGAAGGAATGGCCGTCGAATGTGAAGTACAGGTCCCAGAATGGACTGAGTTTCCAACCCCGACCCGCGCTGAACTCCATGACCCGGGAGGGTTCGTCAATATCTCCCGTAAACCATAGGGACGTCCAGCCCCGGCTGAGGGTAACCTGAAAAAACGAATCCCTGGAAGAGAAATCCAGTGCTTGCAGAGGTGCGGCCATCAGAATCAGAACAAGAACCAGACGCATCAAGGTTTCTTTCCTTCGCAGGTGAGAGCCTGGATGAGTTCGGAACGATCGGGGTATTTCTGGAGAAGATCATCTCTTTCACCGAGAACCAGGTCCTGAAAGTGAAATCCGGGAGCCATGGTTGTGCCCAGAAGAGCGAATGTCCCCCCTTCGCGGACTCTGGAGCCCTGCCAGGTGTTTGCAGGGACACAGATCTGCGGCTGCATGCCTTCGAATAGATCGTTTCCCAGAAGCATGATTTCAGATTCCCCGGGTCCCAGGAGGAGCAGCTCGACGGGATCCCCAAGATAAAAGTGATAGACCTCGTCAAAGGGAAGTCGGTGGATTCGGGACGGGGTCCCGGGAGTCAGGAGGAAATAGATCGCTGTCGAAAGGGGTCTGCGGGGTTTCCCATCCGAAATCCATGTGCTCGCAGAACGATAGGTTTCCCGGTAAAAGCCCCCTTCACCGGGAAGAGGCTCAAGGTTCAAAAGCTCGAGAAGTCTGGAAACATTCATACCCTCAGGACGGACGTGCCAGCTTCCCCTGGTCGTAACCCCGATCAAGGAACTGGTAAAAGTGAGAACGGGTGGACGGATCCAGGTCTTCATATATCATACCCATACCCTTCAAGCCCTCCCGCTGCGAATCTGCATGGCGTGCTACAGCAGCTTCCCCGGCGATATCAATTGGAGAATCCGGTAGTCGGAATTGAAAATCGACCCGTGTACCAACCGGATAATAGATCGGAGTCCGGACAAGCATGCCCGACCGGGAAAGATTCACAGTCTGGCAGAAGAGTACCCCTTTTCGATAACTCATCTGAACATGGAGCGTGATAAGAATTCGGCTTGAAATACGCGGTGCAATGTGGGTAAGGTTTGCGATGATCCGTTCCAGTTTGTCAAGGCTGGTACTCTCGGAAATCACTTCGTTCAACCCTTTCCCGAGAAATTCTCGATGGAATGTCACCTGGTCTTCAGGGACCATGGCCACGATGGAACTGGAACGGGAGGGAGACCCCTCACAGCGAAGAATGTTGAGAGACTCCTCAAGCTGATCTCTTCCTCTCAGGTTTCCGAGAATGATCAGGTCAAAATGTTCCTTCCGTGCAAGTTCCAGCGAGTCGGCAAGCGTGTCCGGCCGTTCTGTCTGGAATGTCGAGCGGGAAAGGAGGCCCGGGAGAGGATCCTGAAGAGGGCTGATCATGCCGGCCAGCAGGATTCTCGTCTCTCGGATTCTGGACTCTTCCATAGCCGGAATCTCTTTTACCCGTTCCCTACACGATTCGGAAGGGAAGGCTCCGATTGGACATGCGCCTCAGGCGCTCTTGGATTCCGAGGGAATCGTAACGTACTCAAGAGCTCCAGTGGGACAGAAGGGGACGCACTGTGGATCTCCGCCGCAAAGATCGCATTTGTGGACAATTCTGAAATCGTCGTCCCATTTCATGTTCCCGAAGGGACATGCGGCGACACAGGATTTACAGTTCTTACACTTGCTGTAATCCACATCAATTGCTCCCGTGGCTTCATTACGAATCAGAGCGTTGGAGTTACACGATTTCACACAGGCGGCATCGACGCACTGAAAACATACGATCGGCGTACCGGCTTCAACACCGCGACGGATGATGTTGATACGGGTCTGCCCCGCTTTTCCATCCTTTCCATGGGCAAAACCGCAGGCCAGTTCACACTTGCCGCATGCGATGCATTTATCAACGGTAACGGTATAGAGTTTCATCGTCTCCTCCCCTACTTCAAGAACTCTGCGAACTTACGGGCATATTTCTCCCGCTTGCAGGCGTCACAGAGTGTGAAATACTCGATCGGAATGTTGCACTTTTCCACAAAGTACTTTCCGTACGCCGCAGTCCAGGTCGGTTTTCCGCAGGCCTCACAGTGAGTGGGGGTCTTCAGGGATTTTTTCTCGGGAGTGGTCATGCTTTCCCTCCTTTTCCCAGCGCATAACCTCGATCGAGGGCTTTGTAGTTCAACTGGATGATCTTATCTTTTCCTGCAAAGGTTTCATCGATTGTGGCCTTGAGGCTCTCGATGGTCACCATGTCCGTTTTCCCTGCAAGGGCACCCAGAGCGACCATATTGGCCGCCTTGGGGCTTCCGCATTCGATGGCAATCTGGTTGGCAGGGATGTAGAGGACATCAAGGTCTTTGCGTTCAGCCTTCCGGTCAATCAGGGACGAGTTGATCAGGAGAAGCCCGTCTTTTCGGATCATGGGCTCAAATTTATCCAGTGACGGACGGTTCATGGCGATCACCACTTTTGGGGAGCGCACTACCGGTGATCCAACCGGATGGTCGGATACAACTACCGTGCAATTGCAGGTTCCTCCCCTCATCTCGGGACCGTAGGATGGAAGCCATGAGACTTCCTTCCCTTCCTGCATGCCGGCATACGCAAGCATCTTTCCGATTAAAAGGATTCCCTGACCTCCAAAACCGGCCATAATAATATCGGTCTGCATGTCAGCCCTCCTCCGGAGTCTTGTAGATGCCCAGTTTGTAGTACGGGAGCATATTGGCCTCCAGCCAGTTCAGGGACTCGGTTGGAGAAATTCCCCAGTTGGTCGGGCAGGTCGAGAGAACCTCGACCATCGAAAAACATGTTCCCTTCACCTGATATTCGAAGGCCTTTTTAATCATGGCTTTTGCCTTCACCGTTTCCATTGCATTATGAACAGAGGTTCGAGCAATAAAGGCAGGGGTTCGCAACGAAGAGAGCAGTTCAGCCACTCGAATGGGATATCCGGCCAGATTTACATCCCTTCCCAGAGGACATGTCGTCGCCACCTGTCCGGGCATGGTAGTGGGCGCCATCTGTCCGCCCGTCATACCGTAAATCGCATTATTGACAAAGATGGTCGTGAACTTTTCTCCGCGGTTTGCTGCGTGGACAATCTCTGCCATTCCGATGGAAGCAAGATCTCCATCTCCCTGGTAGGTAAAGACAATCAGTTCGGGGTGTCCTCGTTTGATTCCTGTGGCAACCGCAGGCGCCCTGCCGTGGGATGCTTCGTGAAAGTCACAGTTGAAATAATCATAGGCCAGAACGGAGCAGCCCACGGGAGCCACTCCAACGGTACGCTCCCGGACTCCCAGCTCATCCATGACCTCAGCCACGAGCCGATGGATCGTTCCATGCGTGCACCCGGGACAGTAATGGGTGATCACAGGCATGAGGGATTCGGGACGCTCAAAAATGGTGTGAGTGTTCATGCCTTCCTCCCCTTCTTGGCTTTCACCGGTTTCAGAATGGTTTCGATTTCATGGATGACCTCGTCCGGAGTGACAAGAATACCCCCCTGGCGCCCGTAAAAATGGACAGGAAGGTCATCCTTCACGGCGTACTTTACATCCTCCACCATCTGCCCCGTGGACAATTCCACGGTAAGAACGGCTTTGGCCTTCCTGGCAATTTTTCGAAGATCGTCGTAAGGAAACGGGTAGAGCGTCACAGGGCGGAAGAGGGCAGTCTTGATTCCCCGTTCCCGGAGTTCTTCGACAGCGGTCAGGCAGACGCGGGCCGGTGTGCCGTAGGCAACCAGCAGGACATCATAGGGCCCGTCAGCATACTGGGTGCTGAATCGGATTTCATCTTTTTCGATCCTGTCGTACTTGGCCTTGAGGTTCCGATTGTGCTGCTCGAGTGCCTCCGGATCGAGAATCAGGGAATTGATGATATTGGGCTTGCGTCCGACATTTCCTGTCGTGGCCCAATCCTTGGGTTTCAAAGGTTTACAGGGTTTACGCCCCTCCTTAAATTCGACGGGTTCCATCATCTGCCCGATGAGGGCATCGCCTACAACCAGAACGGGATTCCTGTAATAATCGGCAAGATCAAATGCGTCCTGGATCAGATCCGCGGCCTCCTGGACGGACCATGGAGCCAGCACGATGCATCGATAGTCTCCGTGGCCTCCCCCCTTGGTAGCCTGAAAATAATCACCCTGCGCGGGAAGAATTCCACCCAGACCCGGACCTGCGCGCATGATGTTCACAATGACGCACGGAAGCTCTGCGCCCGCGATGTAGGATAACCCTTCCATCATCAGGGAAATCCCGGGGGACGAGGACGAGGTGAAAACACGAACCCCCGATCCGGCTGCACCATAGAGCATGTTCGACGCGGCAACTTCACTTTCCGCCTGCACAAAGGTGCCCCCGACCTGGGGCAGACGGAGGGACATGTATTCCGGGATCTCGTTTTGCGGGGTGATCGGATAGCCGAAGAAGAGTCTGCAACCCGCCATGATGGCAGCTTCGCCGATTGCCTCCGCACCCTTTAACAGTTTTTTGGCCATACCCTTGCCTCCCTGAAATTGGTATCAGTACGGAAAGTACTTGTAGGTTGTCCCCAGCACGGCGACCTCAATCGCAGCGTCGGGACAGACAATGCCGCAGATCCTGCATCCGATGCATCGCGGCTGTTCGACAACCTTTGCGTAAAAGTACCCCTTGACATTCAATTCCTTGCCCATGGCCAGAATCTGTTCGGGGCAGGCCTTCACACAGAGCTCGCACCCCTTGCACCGGTTTGGATCGATGGTGACTTTCGGCATGCCGGCTTCCTCCTTTCTATTAAGCGACCACAGAGGGTCGTATAAAGCCTTTCACTTGAGCCCCGAAGGGCGGCCGGATAAAGGTACGGATCGGAAGGATTGGACAGGAAAAGCTGCTCGGGTCTAACTGTCGAACAATCTCTTCCTTGGCCACGACCCATTGTATCGGTAAACCTGCCAGCTCGGCAAATTTCCTGGTAATGTGAAAGCCGTTGAGAACCACATCCGGGGTGGTTTCATCCATAAGATGGGTATTGGCAATGATCCCGGTCACCTTCAATCGGCTGGTCGCTTCTATGGACTGGATCATGGCGAGGTTTCCATCGATATCCGAAGTCCGGGGACGGGAGTGGTTCACGACCATCAAGAGTTCAAGGTCCAGGTTGTTTAAAACGTCGTGAAAGGATGAAAGAACCCTGCATCCGTCAGCATCTCCAGCCACATCCATCACAACCCTGGATGATCCATTCTGCAGCACACCCCGAATTTCCGGCATGACAATCGGAAGATCGGCATATACTCTCTCCCCGGAAGGAATAATCATGGAGACTCCGGTGGAGACAAGAAAATTTCTTACCATACGGGATCGAAAGAAGGGTTTGACGATATCCAGATCAACGAAATAAACATCATTCTCAATCTCATTTTCTTTCAGCGCAAGATTAATCCCAATCTCAGATTTTCCGCTTCCAAAATGTCCGACCAGGATCGAAACGCGCGTAAGCATCCGGTCACCTTACCATACCGGGGGGTAAAATTCAATTCGCCGACTCCGGTGTTTCAAGAATTCAAAGGACCCGCACGGCATAATGTTAATGTCTCTAATTACAATTGTTAGAATATATCTTATAGATGCACTATAAGATCTATGCACACTATCACCTACGCCCCCTTGACATGAAAATATAAAATCACTATCCTTTGCTTAGCACTCACCCGGATCGAGTGCTAACAAAATGAAAACCACTATCTGTTGAGAAAGGAGCACGGTATGAAAATGAAAGTCAGACCCCTCTATGACCGCATCCTGGTCAAGCGCCTCGAGCCCGAAGAGGAAATGCGTGGCGGAATCATTATTCCCGACACGGCAAAGGAAAAGCCGATGGAAGGTGAAGTCATCGCGGCAGGTTCCGGAAAGATGGATGAGAACGGAAAGAGGATTCCCCTGGATGTAAAGAAAGGGGATCGAATCCTTCTCGGCAAGTATGCCGGCACCGACATTAAGATCGACGGGGAAGATTACGTCATCCTGCGGGAAGATGAAGTCCTCGCCATTATTGAAAAGTAAAAGGAGGCTATCATGGCGAAACAGATTATTTACAGTGAAGATGCACGACAGGCAATCCTCCGCGGCGTGAACAAGCTGGCCGACGCGGTGAAGGTAACCCTCGGTCCCAAGGGGCGCAACGTCATTCTTGAAAAGAAGTTTGGCTCCCCCACCATCACCAAAGACGGTGTCACCGTTGCCAAAGAGATCGAGTTAAAGGATCCGCTGGAGAACATGGGCGCTCAGATGGTGAAAGAAGTGGCCTCAAAAACCAGTGACGTAGCCGGGGACGGGACCACGACCGCTACGGTTCTTGCCCAGGCGATCTACCGGGAAGGGCTCAAGATGGTCGCATCCGGAGCCAACCCCATGGACCTCAAGCGCGGAATCGAGCTGGCTGTGAAGGAAACCACGAAGGCGATCGACGATCTTTCCAAGCCCGTCGAAACCAGTGAGCAGATCGCTTTTGTCGGAACCATTTCCGCCAACAACGACAGTGAGATCGGTCAGACGATCGCCCAGGCCATGGACAAGGTTGGAAAAGACGGCGTGATCACCGTGGAAGAAGCCAAGGGACTGGAAACCACCCTCGAAGTTGTGGAAGGCATGCAGTTTGACCGCGGTTACCTTTCTCCCTATTTCGTCTCCGATCCCGAGCGGATGGAATGCGCTCTGGACAATGCCGTCATCCTTCTCTTTGAGAAAAAGATCTCCAACATGAAGGATCTGCTTCCCATCCTTGAGCAGGTGGCCCGCCAGGGGAAACCCTTTGTCATCCTTGCCGAAGATGTGGAAGGTGAAGCCCTTGCCACGCTCGTGGTCAACAAGCTTCGCGGAACATTGAATGTTTGTGCCGTGAAAGCCCCTGGATTCGGCGATCGCCGCAAAGCCATGATGGAAGACATCGCCATTCTCACCGGCGGTAAGCTCATCAGTGAAGATCTGGGCATCAAGCTTGAAAACGTCAAGTGGGATGACCTTGGCCATGCAAAGAAGATCACGATCACCAAGGAAGACACAACGATCGTCGTTGACACCTCGGATAAAGCCCGCAAGGAAGCTATCGCCGGTCGGGTGAAGCAGATTAAGGCCCAGATTGACGAGACATCCTCGGATTATGATCGGGAAAAACTGCAGGAACGACTTGCCAAGCTCGTTGGCGGCGTCGCAGTGATCAAGGTTGGAGCCGCTACGGAAACCGAGATGAAGGAAAAGAAAGCGCGGGTCGAAGACGCCATGCATGCCACCAAGGCAGCCGTGGAAGAAGGCATCGTGCCCGGCGGTGGTGTCGCCCTTCTGCGTGCCATTCCGATTCTCGAAAAGTTAGCAACCGAAGGCGACGTTCATCAGGGCGTCAAAATCGTCATGAAATCCCTCGAAGAACCCCTGCGGTGGATCGTGAACAACACCGGCCTCGAAGGCAGCGTGATTGTGAATGAGATCAAGGGCAAGAAGGGATCCGTAGGTTTCAATGCTCAGACCGAAGTTGTGGAAGACCTCATGAAGGCCGGCATCGTTGATCCTGCCAAGGTCACCAAGAACGCTCTGTACAATGCCGCTTCTATCGCAGGACTGCTCCTGACGACCGAAGCTCTTGTTTCCGAGATTAAAGAGGATAAGGAAGAGAAGACTCCGCCCATGCCCGGCGGTGACATGTATTAATCGAACCTTCCCCACCTTACAGCTTTGCCCGGCCCCCTCGCCAGAGGGGGCCATTTTTATGAGTCTTATCGCCGGATCTCAATTACTATGACCCTGAACGCAGGGAGGAATCCCTCTGCTATAATTCTTTCCGTGCTTGTACTTATTGACGGCCACTCCAGCCTCTATCGCGCCTACTATGCGATTCGACATCTCTCCGCCAGGGACGGAACACCCACAAATGCCGTCTTCGGATTCGTTCAGATCCTCCATAAAATCCTGGATGATTTTTCGCCCGATCACTGCGGTGTAGCCTTTGACGTCGCCCGGAAAACATTCCGATCCGACCTCTACCCGCCTTACAAATCCACCAGGAAACCGATGCCGGACGATCTGCGCCCTCAGGTTCCCCTGATCAAGGAAATTCTGGGAGCCATGACCATTCCCGTTCTTGAAATGGAAGATTTCGAAGCGGATGACGTGATCGCGACCCTGGCAACTCAGACGGCAGATCGTGGAGATCACGTTCTAATTGTGTCATCCGACAAGGATCTGATGCAGCTTCTCTCCAACAAAATTCACCTCTATCACACATCCTGGGGGGAAGTCGTCACTCCGGCATCCTTTGAGGCCAGAATGGGATTTCCCTCATCGTGCATGACGGAATATCAGGCATTGTTGGGGGACAGCTCGGACAATATTCCCGGGGTCAGGGGGATTGGAGAAAAGGGGGCCCAGACCCTGATTCAGTCTTACGGAACCCTTGAGGAAATTTACAGTCACCTGGATGAAATCAAGGGTGCGACGGGGAGAAAGCTGGCCGAGGGAAGGGACCAGGCGTTTCTTTCCAGAGATCTGGCCACTCTGCGGAGAGACCTTCCCCTTTCGGTAGAAGAAGATGCCCTGGCCCTGACCCGTCCAGATATGGATGTCCTGAAGGAACTCTATTTACGCCTGGATTTCACCTCCCTCGCACGGAAACTGGAGTCCTCCGAAACCCGTACAATCCGTGAGGTCGAAGGCCCCCCTGACTGGCGCGGAATCGACCATGCCGCCATCGTGAAAGACGGCAGCGAAATCTGTCTCTCACCATCCCCTGACATTCTTTACAGTTTTTCCAGAGACATCTGGAAGACCCAGGCCAATAAGGGGAACATCTCATGGATAACTTTTCACGCCAAGGACCTCTACGGTACGGTTTTGCATCCCAGAGAGTCCGGAGGTGTCCCCATTCACGACATCGAACTGATGGCCTATCTGCTCGATCCTGGACGGGCCGGACTCGGGATAACCGATCTTGCGTCCCGCTACCTGGGACGGGGAGAGGTACACCATATCCCTCCCGTAATCCTGGAACTCTATCCGATTCTCCTGCATTCCCTCAAAGAGGAAGGACTTTTTGCTCTTTATGAAGAGATTGAGCTGCCCCTGATTTCCATTCTTTCGGCCATGGAGGCGGATGGTGTCTATGTCGACACTGGAATTCTCTATGAACTGGGAGACCGAATCGCAAAACAGATGGGAGAGCTTGAGAAGGAAATCTACGACCTGGCCGGACATCCCTTTAACATAAATTCGCCGAAACAATTGCGGGAGATTCTTTATGAGGAAATGGGTCTTCGGCCCTCCGGAGTAAAAACTGCGAAAACCAAACAGCTATCCACAGGAGAACAGGCTCTTCAGGATCTCATCAGCCGCGGCCACGCCTTTCCCGCCCTGATCCTGAAATACCGGGAACTTGCCAAATTAAGCGGAACCTATGTCGAACCCATTCCAAAACTGCTGGATTCCCGCGGACGCCTGCATACCACCTTTCACCAGACCACCACCGCCACCGGGAGATTATCTTCCTCAGATCCCAATGTCCAGAACATCCCGATTCGTACAGAGCTGGGGAGGGAAATTCGCCGCGCATTTGCAGCTCCTCCGGGGAGGCTTCTTGTCGCCGCCGACTATTCCCAGATCGAACTCCGTCTCCTGGCCCACTTTTCAGAGGATCCCGTTCTCCTTGAGGCTTTCCGGCGAGGGGCCGACATCCATACGGCCACGGCCGCCAAGGTTTTTCATATAAGCGAAGAGGAGGTCACCCCGGATCTTCGACGACGGGCCAAGACGATCAACTTCGGTGTTCTGTACGGCATGAGCGCTCACGGATTAAGTACGCAGATGGGAATTTCAAGGGAAGAGGCCCAGGATTTCATTACGGCCTACTTCGAAGGATTTCCGGGGATTCGATCCTATCTCGATGGAGTAATGGAGGAAACCCGAAACACCGGCCTGGTCCGGACGCTGAAAGGACGATTACGCCGACTCCCGGAAATTCACAGCTCAAATTTCAATATTCGGTCCAATGCGGAGCGAATGGCCATCAACGCACCTCTTCAGGGAACGGCGGCGGATATTATCAAGATGGCCATGGTCAGGGTATGGAGGGATATCCTTCGGGACTCGCAAGATGTTAAGATGGTTCTCCAGGTACACGATGAGCTCCTTCTTGAAGTCCCCGAATCAATCGCCGGGGAAATCGGGAAGAGGGTCAAGTCTATTATGGAGAGCGTCGTCACATTGCACGTTCCCCTTCAAGTGGATGTGGGTGTGGGCGCTCACTGGGAAGAGGTGAAATGAAACGAACGCTTTTGATCGCCATGGTATGGATGAGCTTTCTGGCGGGAATCTACGCTCAGGAACCCTTTCGGGATGCTGACACGGCCTATAACAGCGGCAACTATTCCGATGCCCTGAAGCTGTACCAGCGTGTTGCCGTCACTTCGACGGATGACGCCGTGCGCGCGGAAGCCTGGTTTCGATCGGGCTACTGTCAGTACGCCCTCGACAAAAGCCGGGACGCCATCACTTCCCTGGAAAACGCCCTGACCCTTAATCCTCGCCTTCAGGCCGATGTAAATATTTATCCGCCCGGATTTGTCGAACTCTTTGAAATCGCCCAGCTCAGAAATAATCTTCTGGACCAGCAGAGTCCGGCCACCCTCGAATTTCCTTCCATCGATCTTCCCCGGGAAGAGGTTGCCCTCCCGGAAATCACCTTTCCTGATCTGGTGCTTGAACCTCTTCCTCTGTCTCAACACTCTCCCTTTTCTATTCCCCTGGATAAAAACCCGGAGCTCTTGGAGCGGGATTTTCCGGGAAGCATGGATATTTCCGGTGAAATCGTGGTCGCCTTTACCGTGGATCAGAATGGAACGATCCAAAACATCGGAACCGTTTTTTCCGACTTCCCGGTATATGACCGTGCCCTGCTCTCCTATGCCCGTTTAAAATGGAAAATCGAGCCGGGAACAAAGGGTGGAAGACCGGTCCCGTCCGTTGCAGCCTACCGCCTCCATCTATCCTCGAAATTAAAAGGGATCAAGATTATTCGCGCCAATGTCCGGCCCGTGCTGGAATCGGACCCCATACCCGATTTCATTCAGGAACGTTACGTACCCGAGGCAGATTCTCTTCCCGGTGGAAGCACCTTTCTGGGTCCGGAATCGCTGGACACCCCCACGGCTGTCAAACGTGTCAAGGTGAACTTTGACAGCATGGATACACGGGGAACATTTCAGGGCGTGGCCATGCTGAATGCTTCGGGGAAAATTGTCCAGTTCAGAGCAACCGAGGCTTCCATACCCGCAGCCATTCCCGCCCTCCGGGAGGTTCTTAAAACCTGGACATTTGCACCATCGGGTGCCGGGGGCCGACCGGTCGCCAGCTATCTCATGGTTGACATCGAACTGCTCTACAGCCTTTCGGGTCCCGACCTGGAATCCTCCGAGAGATCTACCATTACGATTCTTCCTCGATGAGGCTTCACAGCGATTCTCTCTCCTGCGGACTTCAGGTGTACCACCTGGAGGACCCGGCCGCAACGGCCGCAAGTGTTCAGGTCTGGTATCGTATCGGCTGTGCGCACGAGCCGGAAAACAAGAGAGGAATTGCCCATCTTCTGGAGCACATGATGTTCAAGGGAACGGATTCCGTGGGTCCCGAAGAGCATGCAAGGACGATCCAGAGGCTGGGAGGCCAGTCCAACGCCTTCACCACAGAAGACGTGACCGTCTACTTTCAGACGCTTCCCGCGGAACACGGGCTTCGGGCCATTCATTTGGAAGCCGACCGGATGACAAACCTGGCCTTTCCGGAGGGCCACTTTCTCAAAGAGCGGGGCGTCGTACTCGAAGAGTACAGTGAACGGATCCTTAACCAGCCCGTCACAAGAGCCCTCCAATCGATACGCAGAACCATCTTTCAGGGCCATCCCTATGCCATCGATCCGGCCGGAATCCCGGAGCAGGTCGAATCCTTTTCCCGGGAAGACCTGGCAGAGTTCTACCATCGTTACTACCATCCAGCCAATGCAACGCTGATCACAGCCGGGCCCCACTCCTTCCAGGTGCTCCGGGAAGCGGCCGAATCAGCATTTGATTCCCATCAACGACCGGGAGATCCCGCTCCGGACATCCCCCCCTTTCCGGAGAATCCTCCGTCCCTCATCACCGATCGATCCCCCATTCGCGTCCACCTCCATTGCCGGGTGTACTATCTGTCCAGGAATCCGGAAAACTTCCATTCTCTTCAAGCCTTGAACCTTCTCCTTGGAGATGGAGAAACTGCCGTCATGAGACGGCGAATCGAACGAAAACGCATGGGAGTCATTCATGCCGGTACGTTTCACTACCCGACCCGTGCCGGCCATCTCTTCTTTGTCTACCTCGCTGTTCTCCCCTTTCTGGGATTCAGAAATGCCGCAGGAGAACTTTCCAGGATCATGGAGGGACCCACGCCCTTTTCACCGAAAGATCTGGAAGAGATCCGGGGACGGATTCGCATTTCCCTGGCCTCCCAGCTTATGGGTACAGAAAAGAAGGCGACCCGCCTTGGAGATTGTGTTGTCATGCGAGATGATCCTGATGCTTTTTTTCGTGATGATGAAACCTTTTCGACTCTTTCCTATGACAGAATCCATGAGACCTTTCGCCAGCTCCAGCAGGCCCGCTGGACAACGATCAACCTGAAGGCCCGATGGTCACGCGCCGGCAACTGAACTGGTCCCTGCTTTCTTCCGGTTCTTTCCTGATCACCGCGGAATCGGAGTTTCCTCCCTGTTTCCAGATCGGTTTTCTCTTTCCTGCAGGGTCGGCAGATGAAGCCGTCGGACTGGAGGGTCTATCTCAGATTGCCCTTCCCCTTCTGGGAAGAGAAACGTTGCGTCATTCCCGTACAGAACTGCAGCGGAATCTCGATCGACTCGGCGCCATCGTGGACAGTGACACCATGGAAGAAACATCCATCGTCACCATGGTCTTCATGGAAGATCATGTGGATGAATGCCTGTCTCTTCTCAGGGAGATCCTTACCGAACCCACGGTTCAGAAAAGAGATCTGGCCAGGGAGAAACGAAAGCTCCGTGCAAACTTCCAGATTCTGGATCAGGATCCCGACGTCGTAACTGAGGCCCATGCACGCACGGCCTATTTTGGTCCCGGCCATCCGCTCAGCCAGCAGGCCCGACCGAAAACAGTGGGGCGAATCAAGCTCCAGGACTGCAGACAGTTCTGGGAAATGCTGATGCGCCGGGGTCCTCTGGCTGTATTTTTCTCCGGTCCGGCTTCCCACGCCCGGCTTCGTGAACTCTATTGTCGATGGTTCGGGACCCTGCACACATCTTTCGGCTCGGCCATTCTTCCTGCTCCACGGGCGGAGCCGACCCGTCGCCTGCTTCACAGACCGTCCCTCCAGCAGGCGGCACTTCATGCCATTATTCCCACGGTTCCGCGGACCGAATCTTTGTACCTTCCTCTCCGCATCGGCCTCTATGCATGGCTGGAGGGCGGATTTTCCTCCAGGCTGATGACAAAGTTGCGGGTCGAACTGGGGGGCACGTACGGGATTCACGGGGCCTATCACACTCTTCGTGATTGCGGGTTTTTCAGTCTTCAGACATCGGTCAACACAGCGATGCTTGAATCCGTGCTGACGATTCTGTCCGAAGAATACACCCTCCTTCGTACACGAGGACTCAGCGATGCGGAATTTCAGGAAACGGTGGATTCGTTTATCCATGCCTTTCCACTCCTTTGGGACAGCACCCCGGAACTGGGATCCCACCTGCTGCGGCAGTATGCCCTGGGAGTCCCCCTGGAGACGGTTCTGGAATTTCCCGACAGAGTCCGGGCTTTGAAGCTGGAAGAGATTCAGAGGGCGCTTCAGGCTCTCCCCTCCACTCTTCCGATCCAGGTTGTAGCTGTTCCGAACGAATCCAATCTGCCTTCCTGTCTGAGCCACTACCGGAGACACCGATGGCTGGAATTCGCATCGTAACGTCTGCCACAACACCCCGTCCCCCGGGGCACCTTCCGGATCGGGGCTGGAGATGACACCCCGGAATTGGAGAATCTTTCCCTTTGAACTCTTTATCCTCCTGAACCTGCTGGCCACCGTTCTTTTTTTGCGAATTCACGGGATCGGTCTGACGGTTCGGACATTCACGAATGTTGCAAAGGTCAGCCTTCCCCTCTTCCTGCTCTATATGGCGGCAGGGCTGCTTCTGACAATCGGCCTTGCAGCCATTCGGAAAGACCTCGGGGATTATCTTCGAACCTTCTTCTCACCGACATCTCTTCTGGTTGCGGCCCGGATTCTACTCGGTGCCGTGATTCTCATGTACGGATATGTATGGATCAAACTGACCATCCCTCTGACTGCGGCTTCCACCGCAGACCTCTTCCTGTGGAAACTGGACATCCGGGTTCACATGGGTCTCGCGCCCTTTGCTGCAGTTCCTGAACTCCTCCACCGTGCCGGCCTTCTTCACCTGATCGACCTCTACTACGGAAAAATCTATCTTCCCTCCGTTCTTCTGGTTTTTGGACTCTGTTCGGTCCACCGTGAAATCCGCTTTCGACTGGCTTTCGCCCTGGGATATGCGATTGTATGGGGCCTTGGAGGCTGGCTCTACCTGACCCTTCCTTCCATGGGACCGTGTTATGAACGTCCGGCCCTCTATCAGGCCTATCAGGGAGAGCTGGCCATCTCCCGGAGCACACAGACCACGCTGAAGGACAACTATGACAGGGTGATGAGAGCCCGAAAAACGGGGACCATAGAGAAGCCGTTCAATCCCGGGTATGGAATTGCAGCCTTTCCAAGCCTTCATGTGGCAGCTCACGCATTTTTCACTCTCCTGTTCTGGCGCCGGAGTCGCAGTCTTTCCATCCTCTTTTTGAGCATGACCTTTCTTACCTTTATCGGGTCCCTGGCTACAGGCTGGCACTATGCCGTTGATGGATACGCCGGGATCCTGCTGGCTGTCCTGGCCTGGTTCGCGTTCCGGATAGCCAGCGAAAAACGTGAGCAGTCCACTTCGCAGGCCGATGCCGACTCCGGAAAAACCCGGGAACGGGCGTCATGATTCCAGGAGCGAATTCGTCTCCATGATGAACACAACATCCTGATACTTTCCCCGTTACGGCGTTATCCACTGCTGATCAAACTGAGCTGGACCGTGGGCATGCTGCAGGGATTGACAAAAATAACGTTAAGTATTAATATTATACTGTTCAGCATAATTTACACCCCATTCATTCACACGGAGAACATACAATGACACCCTTACTTCCGGAAACGGAAAAGCCATGGAAGCAGGTTCGGCGCCAGTTCATAATGGAGGCCGTCGTCCGACTGCTGAACCGCGGTGAAGTGAATTCTCTCACGATGGATCGGGTGGCCGAAGAAGCGGGGATAACCAAGGCGACGATCTACAGCTACTTCAAGGACAAAGACGAGATGCTCTCCATGGCGAAAAACGAATCGATGCAGCCGTTAAAGGAAGCGATTCAGGAGATCTTCTCCAGCGACCTCTCCCCGGAGACAAAACTGGATTACATTGCCACAAGGTTTCTTTCCTACTGCGACCGGAACCGCGAGGTTCTCCGGGTCCTCCACATGGAAGGTTTGAAGGCTCCATCTCACAAGTACAGGGACAATGAGTACCTCGGGTTCATCGAAAACATCGTCCACATCATTGAGGAAGGCGTCCACAGGGGAATATTCCGGCCTCTCGACCCCCGCGGACTGGCTTACTTCTTCGTGGAGTCTCTCACCGGTGTCGTCACTTACAGGATCAACATCGGGGACACGACCCCGGTAGAAGAGACGGCCCGTCTCTTTCTGGAGGTCTTTTTCCACGGCGCTATGCCCCGGGCCGACGCTTAGAGAGCACAAATCGACATGCACTACCGTTATCACGCAAAACACCCCGTCCCCAGCACGGAAACGAACAACAGGAGGATGAACGTGAACCACTCCAGGACACTTCTTACGACTACATTTTTTGGACTGCTCACTGCGGTTTTCATGATGACCGCCTGCAAACAACAGCAGCCGATGGCTATGGGTCCCCCCCAGGTATCCTTCGTGACGATCCAACCGGAACCTGTAACACTGGAGACAGAACTGCCCGGGCGCACATCAGCTTATCTGGTTGCAGAAATCCGACCCAGAGTCAATGGAATCATCCTGGAAAGGGCCTTCACGGAGGGTGCCGATGTCCAGGCCGGGAGCCTTCTCTACCGTATCGATCCGGAACCCTACCAGGCGGTCTATAATCAGGCCGAAGCGGCACTGAGCGTCGCCGAAGCCAATCTTCCCGCCTTACGATCTCGTTCGGAACGTCTCAGGGAACTGGTGGCGGTCCGAGCCGTGGGAGAACAGGACGCCGAGGATGCTGAGGCGGCTTTCCGTATGGCGGAAGCCAACGCAAAAGCGGCCCGTGCCGCGCTGGAGAGCGCGAGGATCAACCTTTCCTATACCCCCATCACCGCCCCGATTTCAGGCCGGATCGGACGTTCCATGGTAACCATCGGGGCCATGGTGACCGCATATCAGCCGATGCCTCTGGCCGTCATTCAGCAGCTTGACCCGATTTATGTAGATGTTCCTCAAGCCACAACGGAACTGATGAAGTTCAATAACGCACGTAATAACGGCGATCTCGCTGAAGGGACGGAAAGCCGCGTCGTGCGGCTTCTGTTGGAGGACGGTACTCCCTATGCAAGGAAAGGAACCCTGAAATTCCGGGACGTGACTGTCGACCCCACGACCGGTTCCGTTCGTCTGCGAATGGTATTTCCCAATCCTGACCATGCGCTCCTGCCCGGAATGTTCGTCCGAGCCATCATCCAGGAAGGAACGATGGCGGAGGGTATCCTGGCACCGCAGCAGGGAATCACCCGCGACGCGTCGGGAGATCCCATCGCGTACCTGGTCAACGCGGAAAACACGGTGGAGGTAAGGTCGCTGAAACTGGACCGCGCCATCGGGGACCGATGGCTGGTCACCGCAGGTCTCACCCCTGGCGATCGCCTGATCGTGGAAGGAAGACAGAACGTACGGCCCGGTTCCCCGGTGACGGCCGTCCCCTTCGCTCCTGAGGAGAACGCCCCGAAACCCGAACAACCGACCGATAGCAGTTCACCGGAATCGGAGTAGAGGAGGACCTCCATGGCACGATTCTTTCTCGACCGACCGGTCTTCGCCTGGGTGATCGCCATCGCCATGATGGTGGCCGGAGCCCTGGCCATCTACAACCTTCCCATCTCCCAGTATCCCCCGGTGGCTCCGCCCTCCATCTCCATTACCGCCATATATCCCGGCGCATCCGCCAAGACGGTGGAAGACAGCGTCATTCAGATCATTGAGCAGAAGATGACGGGCCTGGACCGGATGATCTATATGTCTTCCACCAGTGAATCTTCAGGACGAGGCCAGATTATCCTCACCTTCGCCGCGGGAACCGATCCCGATATCGCGTGGTCGAAAGTCCAGAACAAGCTTCAGCTGGCGATGCCCATGCTTCCCGAAGTGGTGCAGCGCCAGGGCATCTCTGTGGCTAAGTCGACGCGCAACTACCTGATCATCGTCGGGCTCACATCCCCTGACGGAAGCCACGATCAGAACGCCCTGAACGATTACCTCCATTCCCAGGTTCAGTCCGTCCTGGCACGCGTCCCGGGCGTAGGAGAGGCGGAGGTCTTCGGGTCCCAGTACGCTATGAGAATCTGGCTCGACCCTGAAAAACTGACCAAGTATTCCATGACGATCAGCGATGTGGTTACGGCCATCCGCTCGTACAACGTGGAGGTCTCCGCGGGCCAGTTCGGCGGCGGCCCGGCGGTTCCCGGCCAGCGCCTCAACGCCTCCATTCTCGTCCAGTCTCTTCTCAAGACACCGGAAGAATTCGCCGCCATCCCCCTCCGTACCAACCCGGACGGCTCTGTCGTTCGGGTGAGAGACGTGGGCCGGACCGCGCTGGGGACCGATTTCCAGGAAGTCTCGGTAAAGTACAACGGGCAACCGGTGGGAGGCATCGCCGTGCGCCAGCAGCCCGGCGCCAACGCCCTGGACACCGCCAACGCAATTAAAGAGAAGATGAAGGAACTTTCCCATTACTTCCCGCCCGGCATGGAAGTGGTCTACCCCTATGACACGACCCCCTTTGTGAAGGTGGCGATCGAGGAGGTCTTTAAGACCCTCATCGAAGCCATCATCCTCGTCTTTCTGGTCATGTACCTCTTCCTGGGCAACATACGGGCCACGCTGGTTCCCACCATCGCCGTCCCGGTGGTCATCCTGGGTACCTTCGGCGTTTTGGCCCTTCTGGGCTTCTCCATCAACATGCTGACGATGTTCGCCATGGTTCTCTCCATCGGCCTCCTTGTGGACGACGCCATCGTCGTCGTCGAAAACGTGGAGCGGGTCATGGAGGAGGAAGGTCTACCGCCCCTGGAGGCCACAAGAAAATCAATGGACCAGATCACAAGCGCCCTTGTCGGAATCGGCATGGTTCTCTCCGCGGTCTTCGGTCCCATGGTCTTCTTCCCCGGCTCCACCGGCATCATCTACCGCCAGTTCTCGGCCACCGTCATCGCCTCGATGCTCCTCTCCGTTCTGGTGGCCCTTATCCTGACGCCGGTTCTCTGCGCTTCCCTCCTGAAACCGACAGGGAAAGGCCATGCGGCTGCCGAGGGGGCCTTCTTCCTCTTCCGTCCCTTCTTTCTCTGGTTTGACCGGACCTTTCACCGGTTACGGGACCTGTACCAGGCCGCTGTCGGCCACATCCTGGGACGCAGGGCGCGCTACGTCGTTGTCTTCCTGCTCATCGTTGTCCTGACCGGTTTCTTCTTTTTCCGGATGCCCACCTCTTACCTCCCCGACGAAGATCAGGGGATCCTCCTGACAATGGTTCAGCTTCCCGTGGGATCAACACTGGAGCAGACCCAGGAAGTCATGGAGAAGGTCCAGCACCACTTTCTGGTGGACCAGAAGGAGGCGGTCAAGTCCGTCATGGCCATTACCGGATTCGGCTTCTCCGGCCAGGGCCAGAACCAGGCTATGGCCTTCGTCATGTTGAAGGATTGGAACCTGCGCCAGAGGGACGATCTCCGCGTCAAGGCCGTCGCGGGGAGGGCCATGGGATTCCTCATGTCCCTGACGAACGCCCGTGCCTTTGCCTTCCCGCCCCCGTCGATCATCGAGCTGGGGACCTCCACCGGCTTTGATTTCATGCTTCAGGATCGAAGCGGTCTTGGACACGAAGCCCTGATGAAGGCACGGCTCCAGGTCCTGGGGATGGCCATGCAGGACCCGCGGCTCACCTCCGTTCGCCCCAACGGTATGGATGACGTTCCCCAGTACCAGGTGGAAATCGACTGGGAAAAGGCCGGTGCCATGGGGGTTCCCGTGAGTGCGGCCCAGATGCAGCTGGCCGCCGCCTTTGGAAGTGCCTATGTAAACGACTTCATCCACAATGGACGCGTCAAGCGCGTCTACGCCCAGGTGGACGCTCCCTTCCGGATGCTTCCGGGGGATATCGACCGGCTCTTCGTCCGGAACATGGTCGGATCCATGGTGCCCTTTTCCGCACTGGCTTCCGGCCACTGGATCTCCGGTTCTCCCCGTCTGGAACGGTACAACAGCTTCCCCTCCCTCAATTTCCAGGGAGAGGCGGCTCCGGGGCACAGTTCCGGCGAGGCCATGGAGGCAATGGAAGAGATCGCCTCAAAGCTTCCCAAGGGCTTCGGCCACGAGTGGACTGGCATGTCCTACCAGGAGCGGATGGCCCAGTCCCAGGCCGGGCTCCTCTACGCCTTCTCCATCTTTGTCATCTTCCTGGTCCTGGCGGCCCTCTACGAGAGCTGGACCGTTCCCATCTCCGTCATGCTGGCTCTCCCCCTGGGCGTCATCGGCAGTATCGCAGCCACATCTCTGCGCGGTCTTCCCAACGATATCTACTTCCAGATCGGTCTCCTGACGGTCCTGGGCCTCACGACGAAGAACGCCATTCTGATCGTCCAGTTTGCAAAGTTCCGCATGGAAGAGGGCATGGGATTGCTGGAGGCCACGCTGGAAGGCGCCCGTCTTCGACTGCGTCCCATCGTCATGACATCACTGGCCTTTGGCTTCGGCGTTCTTCCTCTGGCACTGGCCTCCGGAGCCGGCGCCGGGGCACAGAACGCCATCGGTACCGCCGTCTTCGGCGGAATGGTGACGGCCACCTTCCTGGCTATCTTTTTTATACCCCTTTTCTATGTCCTTGTTGTCCGCATCTTCGGGCGAAAAGGGAAGGAGCCTTATCCTCCGGATTACGAAACATCACCCGGCATAGCGCCGAGGGAGCAGTAAGATGAAAAACCGATTCCTATCCTCATTCATCCTGGTCGCAATCATGATCCTGATTCCGGGCTGCACGATGATCCCGGACTACGTCCGCCCTGAACCGCCGGTCCCTGACACCTGGCCGGAAACAGAAGGATCTGCCTCTGTGTCAAATCCGGAACATCCCATTCCGGACAGCTTCTGGATGGACTATTACTCGGACCCGCAACTTCAATCCGTCATTGAGCTGGCTCTGGCGAACAATCGAGACCTCCGTCTGACAGCCCTCAACATAGAAAAGGCCCGGGCTCTCTATCGAATCCAGCGTTCAGAGCTGACTCCATCCTTCGGAATGCAGGTTACGGGAGAGAAGTACCGCCTGCCGGAGCAGATGACGGAAGACGGCGTCGCGGAGACGGTGGAGCAGTACTCGGTTCAGGTCGGGTTCATATCGTGGGAACTGGATTTTTTCGGCCGAATCCGAAGCCTTAAAGAAAAGGCTTTGAACCAGTATTTCGCGCTGGAGCAGACCCATCTCGCCGCCCGGATCTCTCTGATCGGAACCGTGGCCCAGACCTACCTCACCTGTGCATCGGACCGGGAAAATCTGGCCCTGGCCCGGGAAACTCTCAAGACCCAGCAGACATACCTCGACATGATTCAGAGAAGTCGAGACCTCGGGCTGGCGACGGATCTCGATCTCAGCCAGGCCATTAGCCAGGTCGAAGCCGCCCGGCTGGATGTATCCAGGTATGAAGGGTTGACGGCCCTGGATAAGAACGCCCTGGATCTTCTGGTTGGATCCACCGTCGATCCGGACCTTCTGCCGGCATCCCTGCCGGACCTGTCCGGGTTTCATGCCATTTCTCCCGGCATACCCTCTGATGTGCTTCTCCAGCGTCCCGACATTCTCCAGGCCGAGTACCTGCTGAAATCGATGAATGCAAATATCGGTGCCGCACGCGCCGCGTTCTTTCCCCGGATTTCCCTGACAGCAGGTTTCGGGACGATGAGTCCGGAACTCTCGGGCCTCTTCACATCGGGAAGCGGGACCTGGACCTTTGCTCCTCAGCTCCTTACTCCAATCTTCGCGGGAGGCCTGCAGCTGGCCCGGCTGAAAGCTGCCAGGGTAGACCGTGAGATGGCCGTGGCCGAATACGAAAAGGCCATTCAGACCGCGTTTCGCGAAGTCAGTGACACCCTGACTCTTCGTGCATCCTTCGCAAAACAGATCCAGGCTCAAAGATCACTCGTGGAGGCCCTGGACCGGACCTTTCAACTCTCCAAAGCCCGTTACGACGCCGGACTCGATGGATACCTGGGCGTCCTCGTCGCACAACGATCCCTGTACGCGGCGCAAAAGGGCCTGATCGCCCTCCGGCTCGCTTCCCAGGTGAACGACATCAATCTGTACAAGGCGCTGGGCGGAGGAAAAACGGGAGCAAATCCTGAGGAAAAGACGGAGCCCGCGGGGGATGAGATAATCGAATAACGGAACTCCGGAATGAACCGGGGACACGTATCCAGTACATGTCCCACGTTCACTCGGGATAGGGAGATCGTACGGGGAGAGGAGCAGGGATTCGACGCTTGAGCTCAGTATCATTGAGTGAAAGCGCGGCGAACGGGAGGGTGCGTGGGCAGTAAGCCTACCCCAAAGGGGTGAGAAGACCTGCACCCCAGCCATAGCCAAAGAAAAAGCTCCCGGTAGGGAGCTTTTTGTTTCTTTGGCTGTCAATGGCTGGGGTGCAGGGATTCGAACCCCAATTCTTGGATCCAGAGTCCAATGTCCTGCCAGTTGAACGACACCCCAGCAAGCGGGGCCATTATACGTGAGGGTCTATACCTTGTCAAGGGAAGTCAGGGGCTCAGCATCGCACCTTTTCGTCTTTCTTGTTCATCTCGTCATGTTCTGATAGGATAAGAGGGTGAAAGTTCAACTGGATCTTGCCAGCGATGAAAGCGTCCTGGAGACGGCAGAATCGGTAATCGAACAGTTTCTCGAAACGCTGGACTGGAACGAAGATGAAATCTACTGGTTTTGCCTGGCAATCCGAGAAGTTCTGATCAATGCTATCGTCCACGGAAACGGAAGAGATCCCGAAAAAAAGGTATTTCTTACCGTTGAAAATAATGGTGAATTCGTCAAGGCTACAATCATCGACGAGGGGAAGGGATCGGAAATCCCAAAGATTCCGGATGCTCTTTCTCCCCAGAACCTTTTAAAGCCTCACGGCCGGGGATTATACCTCGCCCAGCAGATCGTCAATAAAATCCAGATGACCCGAACCCAGAGTGGCGGGCTGGAAGTTCAACTCTTTAAAACCATGACACAGGGAGGAAGCAATGAAAATACGCATCGAAGAACAGGGTAACGTATCGGTCATCCGTCTGGACGGGAAACTCACAACTGGATCCGGCGATGTCAGTCTCCGTCAGACGATTAAAGACCTGCTCGACAAAGATCGCAAGTCGATTCTTATTGACATGGCCAGGGTGAAGAACATCGATTCCGGCGGCATCGGTGAAATGGTCTCCTCCTATACGACCGCCAAAAATCGCGGCGCCGCCCTTAAGCTCCTCAATATGCCCGAGCGTGCCATGGCCATCTTTCATATGACTCAGTTGATCACCGTATTTGAAGTCTATGAGGATGAGAAGGAAGCTCTGACCTCTTTCTGACTCTGACCTTCCCGTCCCATCCATGGGACATGAACCCCTGTGTCGTCCCGGGAAAAGGACGTGTGGAACGCAAATTTACTGGCATAAGGATTGCACATAATCGGGCGAGGAGGACAACATGAAACGATTCGCACTCTTCTTCGCAATACTGGCCTCAACAGCTCTCTTTGCTGCCGAACCCGGAGTTTCCTACATCCAGTACCTTGAAAATGAAGGATTGATCGTTCCGGCTCGGAATGGCGAAACCATTGCCGCACAGGTCAACCTTCCCGTATACCCCGGGGACACCCTGAACACCCGGGACAGCGGAAGAATGATCGTTGCTCTCAGTGACGGAAATCTGGCCTTTCTTGATCGACAGACCCGTCTGGACATGCGCGCACTCGCCTACACTGATGGATATCCGGATCGTCGGACCTATCTCTTCCTTCAGAACGGATCCACGGCCTTTTACTCCCCCATGGAAGCCTATTCCGGGGAAGTGCCCGTTCTTGGATGTTCCTTCGCCGATCTCTATCTTGGCCAGGCCACACTGGCTCGTGTGGATACGGGGTCCCGGAGAGTAACCGTCAAGGTCTTCGATGGTGAAGTGGAGATTTCCACATCCCGGGGTTCCGCCACAGTGGGCCGAAATGAAATGGCCTACATTTATGAAGACGGGTATATTGAACGTTTCGGACTGAGGTCCCGGAGCCTGGATGATTTCGATCGCTGGTTCCAGGCCACCATCCAGCGCCGGAACAACTCCGAATCCCGTCGATATGCGGGGGATTCGCTGGGTTCCTACAGCTATGTTCTGGATGACCATGGTTCCTGGGTCTACGTTCCCGAATATTCAACCTATGCCTGGCGTCCCGTTGTGACCGTCGAATGGCGGCCCTACACATCCGGATACTGGTATGACTATCCCGGGGGCTACTACTGGATGTCCTACGAACCCTGGGGGTATGTCACCTACCACTACGGCCGATGGGTATTTTCTCCATCGCACGGCTGGATCTGGTTCCCCGGTTACGTGTGGTCCGGTGCCTGGGTTTACTGGTCGGTTGGCCCCGGATGGATCGGGTGGTGCCCCATCGGATACTACGACTGGTGGTGGTGGGGGTATGACCCCTGGTACTGGAGACCCCCCCATTGCTGGGATTGCTATCACCGTATCCATGGCTATACCTCCGTATGGGCCGGAGACCGTAACCCATGGATCGTCGTATCTTCCGGCGGATTCCTCGCCAGGGACCTTCCCCACCGGATCTACTCACCTGAACAGGTGGCGAAAATTCGAAATGACAAGGCCATCGTCACGACGCGGCACCTGCCTTTGACGACCGATGAGCTTCGGGATCCTTCGGCGGCATATCGGCGTCTATCAACGAATGTTAAGGACCAGCGAGACGTCACCAGTCTCTTCTCAGCCAGGGAAAAGGTATCCCTGTCCTCGGAGGGCCGTGAGCTTCTGCAGTCCAGCCTGGTCCGTACCGGAGAGGGGAAGGACCCCTTTGATTCCTTCCGTCCTTCAAACACAGTCTCACGCACTGCTCTGACGGAGCGGACCAAGACTGCAGAACCTGTGCATCCCAGCCGATATGATCTCACCCGGTCCAAAAGCACCGCGGAGGGAGTCACGGGTAGTCGAGAGATTGGAGCCGACACCCGCCGTTCCGGCGATGCGACGGCCGAGGGCACGAGAAAGATCACAGGACTGGATCGATCCCCCGTGAACGAGCGTCCCTCTGTAGACACGAGCCGCGAGAGAGGCACCTCCTCCCCGACCGCCGTTTCGCCTTCCCCAAACCGTGACCGTACGCCGGTTGCCGGATCTGGCGGTTCCGGATCGTCCCGAACGGACAAGCCTTCCTCTTCCACGACGACTCCTCCCTCCCGTGAACCCTCCTCCACACCATCCACCGGTTCCTCCTCAACCTCCCCTTCGTCCGGATCCTCCTCAACCTCCCCTTCCTCTGAAAAGCCTTCATCCAATGGAACCCAGGGCAGGGCCTCTTCGTCCCGCGATACGATCTCTCTTTATCAGAATTCCAGTTATCGCTCACCACTCGAATCCCATCCATCTTCTACAACCTATTCGTCCGGGGAACGTACATCCGTTTCTTCAGCGCGGGTTACCGATCGCACGCCCATTACTCCTTCGAATACAACCTACCGATCCGTGGATACCAGCCGGACCACGACGACACACAATTCCAGTCCGGTAACGTCCCATAGAGGTTATACTTCGACCTCTTCCCCGCAGTCTTCCCAATCCTCCTTCTCCCGAACCCTTTCCCGGGTCATCCGAACGATCACGGGAGGAGGTTCCAGCACATCCTCAGGTAAAAGTTCATCCACCCGCTCGAAATCTTCTTCTTCCAGCCGTTCCACCGGATCCTCATCAAAATCGAGTTCTTCGTCTTCTTCCGGACACTCGGTATCCCATAGTTCACGGCGTTGAGCTGACTCCTGATTTGTTTTAAAGCCCCGGCTTACCATGCCGGGGCTTTTCCATGTCTTTAAGGATACGTATAATGTTTCCGATGCCTTCTCCGACACGCCCTCCCCGCTCGCAGTTCATCGACGTCTATCTTCTTCTGGCGGGCATCTATCTCATCATCCTCCCCTGGACAGCCCGATGGATCCTCCATCCCGCCACCGTGATCGCTCCCGATCTCATGACGTCCTCCGCATTCAGAGGTTTCCTGACGGGGATCGGCATTCTCCATCTCTATGCTCTCGGGTTACGCCGTGGCTGATCATCCTTCTTCACGACCCAAACGGCTTCTTTCGCCTCTGGCCTGGATTATTCTCATCTCCGTCGCCGGCATTCTTTCTCTACTTTATGGCTTCATCTCCACCAACGTTCACTCTGTCGCGGAAGGGCAGGTTATTCGGAGTGCTCAGTTATCTTCAAAATCCCTCACCCGGTTGATCCAGAAATACGGCATCCATTCCGTCATTTCCCTGCGGGGGGAACACGAGGAAGACGAATGGTACCGAAAGGAGAAGGAACTCTGCGACACCCGCGGCCTGACCTATATCGCAATCGAAGCCAGCGCCTCCCGCCTGCCGTCGGACCGCACCATCCGCACCCTGCTTTCCATCTGGAATTCATCCCCACGTCCTATCCTGGTTCATTGCCATTCCGGAAAGGACAGAACGGGCCTGGCGGCAGTGATCTTCGAAATCCTGAATGGAGAGCCGCTTCCAA
The DNA here is from genome assembly GCA_035593605.1 of Thermoanaerobaculia bacterium. Classification (NCBI taxonomy): domain Bacteria; kingdom Pseudomonadati; phylum Acidobacteriota; class Thermoanaerobaculia; species Thermoanaerobaculia bacterium. The sequence goes on from DAOSWS010000016.1 coordinate 69,427, forward strand.
AGGCTCTACGCCAGCTGTCCTGGCGAAAACTCCATTTCTGCAAAAAAGAGACATGTCCTCTCCACAACTTTTTCGCCCGCTACGAAACCTTCCTTCAAAAGAGCGGTCAACCCCATAGTGCGAAGCTGTTTCAGACCTGGTGCCTCGATGATTACTATCCGCCCCCCTATGCAAGGAAGATCGAGGTCATCACCTTTCCGGGACAGATCGAACCCGGGGCCTCCTGCAAAGGAGTCGTCCAGGTGACGAATCTGTCCGATCAGGCCTGGATGATGCATTCCGAGACCCTGAAGGGAATTCGATTCGGGTTACGGGTTCTCGGCCCTCTGGAAACCCTTCCACCTGTTGCGGAAGAAGACCTGGAGCTTTACTTTCACAGGCACAGGGCGGAATCGAATGACGTCCTTCGCGTCGGCATGGAAGAAGATCGCTGGGAGCCTGGGGAGATGCGAGAGCTTACCTTCACCTTTCTTGCCCCGCCTCATCCGGGGACCTACCTCTATCAACTTGATATGGTGGATGAAATGGTTACGTGGTTCTATGTTCGAGCCACACCGGCAACGTATCGCTTTGTGGACGCTCGAGGGACAGACCCTGCCCTTTAATGCTTCAGGGAAAGCCTTTCCTTACCCTCGCAAGGTAATAAAACTTCCCAGAATGCCGCAGAGAAATCCGGCAATCACAATCGCACCGATATAGGGAATGGGGAGAAAGGAGACGGCCAGAAAGTTCCAAAGGATGGAAAAATTGGCCTGAACCTGATGGAGGATGACATGGTAGGCCACAAAAAGCAGGAGGAGCGAAAACAGTCCACCTCCGATACCCAGAAGAATTCCCTGCATCATAAAGGGACCCCTGATATAGGAGGGGGTCGCACCCACAAGCCATAAAATACGAATCTCATCTTCATGGACCAGCGTAGCCATACGCACAACGTTCGTTACGGTCACCACAGCCCCGACACCCAGCAGAAGACCGAAAAAGATTCCGACAAAACGCAGGAACATCACCATGGAATTGAGCTTTTTCAACCAGGTCACGTCGTATTGAACATCGGAAACCGATTCATTCAGATTGAGCCGGCTGATAAGGCCCTGCACCTCAATTTCCGCACCGGGCTTCAGAAGAACGACAGTATAGGCCGAAAAGGGGTTCTCTCCCACCAGATCCACGACCTTTTCAAGGGAGGGAAAGGTGGATCGAAAGTTATCCAGGGCCTGGCTCTCGTCCACGAAGGTGTGGGACAGAACTTCGGCTGAACCTTTGAGAAGCGTGTCCACCTTTTCAATATCCTCTTCACCGGCATCTGCGGTATAGTAAACGGTCAGCCGCTGCTGGTTCCGCCACTGAGATTCCAGACCGCTCAGGTTCTCTGTAACCAGGAAGAAAAGACCCGCCACAAAGAGCGTAAGAGCAACAACACCAATGGCCAGAAGAGAAATCCGACGATGGAAAAGTAAAATTTTCAGACCTTCCCGGATAAAGTACAGCACCTGCCTCACGAGGCAGCCTCCTCGCGGCTGTCAAAGGTAACCCTTCCATGTTCAAGGCGGACGGTACGTTTCCGCATCTGTTCCACCATGAGAAGATTGTGCGTAGCCACGATGACCGTGGTCCCTCTGAAATTTAGCTTCTCAAAGAGAGCGATGATGTCCCGGGCCATATCGGGATCCAGGTTTCCGGTGGGCTCGTCCGCAATCAGAAGAGAGGGGTGGTTAATGAGAGCTCTGGCGATGGACACTCTCTGCTGCTCTCCACCGGACAGCTGGTTGGGAAGTGCATTCATCCGGTGGTGAAGACCCACCAGCTTGAGGATCTGGTAGGCTTTTCGCCTTTGCTCGGAATAGGGAACACCCAGAACATTCAGAATGAAGGCGATATTTTCGAACACGGTTTTCCGCTGGATAAGCTTAAAATCCTGGAAGACAACGCCAATGGTCCTTCGAAGGTAAGGTACTTTTGATTCCGGGAGAGCCGTCACGTTTCGGCCATTTACAAGGATCTGACCGGAAGAGGGGATATCGCCTCTGAAAATCAGACGAAGGAGGGTTGACTTGCCTGCCCCGGAAGGACCGGTAATAAAGACAAATTCCCCCTTGTCAATTTGGAGGTTGACATCGGTCAACGCCCGGATCCCCGGGGGGTAGTGTTTCGTCACATGGTACATCTGGATCATTCGCTTCGTCCTCCCAGGAGGCCAGAATTTCTCTGGCCCGGGTTCGTTTCCGTATATACACTACAATGAAAAAGACAGTGAGAGCAAGCCACAGGAATGAAGATGAGGTAATAAGGGGGAGGTAAACATAACTCCATCGGACTCTTCGCTTCATCGTGGAATCCAGGCCCGGAATATTCAATCCTGCAACATCCATAAGGATCGTATCGAAATTCTTTCCTCTCCTGACTTCGGACAAAAGGGTACGAATCCCTTCCATTCCGACCCTCCGGATCATCACATGAACAGCCAGGTACGATTTGGCGTACGCCTGGGTAACTGCACTTCCTTCGGATGGAAAGGTGTGATTCAGGGAGATCAGGGACGGCCCCCCCTCCACGGAAACGACCACCCGGGACCACAGGGCGGTCGATTCTCCGGCAAGGTACATGGCCAGGCCTTCCTGAAACCATCGGGGCAGATCGTTGTGACCCGATGCATTCCAGATTATTGCATGGGCCAGTTCATGGGTGAAGACTTCCGGAACGTCTTCCATTTTGCGGATACGCAGGGTAATACGGCCCGGAGAAGCCCACCCGGCAGCCCAGTCCGGCAGATCCCCCTGATCGGGCGGAATCAGATAGACGGCATATCCCCGGGGGAGCGGGACTCCCAGACTCTGCTCCATTGATTTCAAACGCTCCTCTCCTGCAGTACGGATCCAGGATTCAAAATCCTCGTACCCCTTTGGAGCATGTACAACAAAGGGGGAGGTTTGAAGAAAGATCAGGAGAGTTAGAAATTTCAGCATTCAATCCTCATGTCCAGTTTGATCTGCCCGCAATTTCAATACCGAACAGATATCCATCCTCCCATTCTATGATATAAACGGAGATATGCCTATCTACGAGTCCAGAGAAGGAACAGCCCGGATTCGCATCTTTCTTCCGGAACAGGAATCGGAGATCTGTCCCTTTCTACCCAGGCAGATCCATGGTGCCCGCGTACACCATGTGGTTGATTCAGAGGGCCCCATTCCGGAAGCCGATGCGGTCTGGACCGATCGCACGGACATCTGGATCGGCGTCAAGACTGCGGACTGTATTCCCCTTCTCTTCTGGAACAACCACGGTGTGGGTGCCGTCCATGCAGGATGGCGGGGACTCGTCGCCGGCGTGATCCCCTCTTTTCTGAGAGCGGTGGAAAACCGGGAAGGTCTTCGTGTCCTGATCGGCCCCTGTATCGGATCCTGCTGCTACGAAGTGGGAGATGACGTAGCCCACCATTTCCCATCTTTTATGAAGGGGCCGTTTCTGGACCTGAGAGCCTGCGCCGTGCAGCAGCTGATCGAATCGGGAATAGGCGCCGACGGGATCACCCATCTGCCCTGGTGCACCCAATGTTCGGTTCGTAAGCTTCCCAGTTATCGTCGCGAAGGCGAGAACGCATCCCGGATCATTTCGGCTATCGTCCAGTTGCCATAATACGGAAAATTGCGTATTGTATAGATATCAATGGAGGGCTTATGAGAACCAGGAATCTCCTTATAATATCCATTCTGCTCGGCTCCGCCATAATGTTTGCTCAGGTCAACCCGGACAGTTCCCGCATTATTGGAGAAACCATCGATCAGGTCGGAAGGCCCCTTTCCGGGGTTACCGTCTCCTTTACTCATAACCCAACGGGAAAGATCTTTATCACCACCTCCAACACAGAGGGCGAGTTCCTCGTCGACTTTATGCCGGCCGGTATGTACACGGCCTCCGCCTCTCTGGAGAACTATCTGGCAACGGAATCGGATTTCGAACTGGTGTTGGGCCAGGAACTCCCGTTGACCCTCATCCTCGTGGAAGAGGGATTTGTGGAAGAGGTCAGCGTTCGCTCGTCGATCCCCCCCATCCCCTCCACAACGACTGACTCCGTGACCCACATTCCCACGGACATACTGGCTTCTCTTCCGCTCAACGGAAGGGACTTTTCCGACCTCGTGGCCTTAGCTCCCCAGGTGGTCAGCGATTCAGAGGAACGGATCCACATCGGCGGAGGCCGGGGCATTTTTACCTCTTACTTTCTGGACGGCGTGGATAACAACAGCTCTTTCTTTGGCGAGGAGCGGGGCGGGACCCTTCCTCCTTTCACGCTCTCCCAGACCGCCGTGGCCGAGTTCCAGATTTCCCAGGTCCCCTTTTCCGTTCAGTATGGAGGTGCCGCGGGCGGCATTGTAAACGCTGTAACCCGGAGCGGTTCCTCCACCCTCATGGGTGACGTCTTTCTCTATTTCAAAAACGATGCTCTGGTTGGAAAAGACGCGGCGGACCGCGAACCCGAGGATTTCGAGCAGACCCAGTACGGATTGACCCTGGGCGGTCCCTTCAGCCCGACCTGGTTTTACTTTCTGAGTGCCGACATCCAGGACTATTCCCATCCGACCTTCCGGGAATGGGACGACCCCACCGGGGCTCTGAACAACCCCGACAACATCGCATATCTGAGCCAATTCCTCAACCTGGACAGGGAAACGGGAACGATCAACCAGACCAACGACGAAGAAGCGTTTCTGGTAAGAATCGATGGACAGCTTTCTACCGAACATTCACTCTCAGCCCGAATTCAGCGATCCAATCAGGAAGGAATGAACCTGACCGACGATTTCCGCACTACGGGATATTCCAACAACGGAATTGAAAAGGATGATTTCTGGTCCTTTGCCTTTCACCTGACTTCGGTTCTCGGACAGGGTACGGCAAATGAAATCGTATTTCAGTACGCCGATGAAAACCGGCCCAGGGAGGCCACGGTCACCGGCCTGCCCGAAGTTATTATCGGGTCAGGCTATGAGGCAACCTTCGGCCAGAAAAACTATCTCCCCAACAGTGTGGAGGAGAAAATCCTGGAATTCCGGGACAACTTCACCTTTTTCTGGAAGGCCCACACCTTTCGTCTGGGAGCCCGGGGCGTCTGGTCTTCCTTCTCCGACTGGTTTTACCGTTACCAGCAGGGGTCTTACTTTTATGAATCGTGGAATGATTTTTTTTCAGGGGAACCCTCGCAATTTACTCAATCCTTCTCTGACGTGAATGGACTCGTTGAATTTGACTCCACATACATGGCTCTCTACGCTCAGGACACCTACCGCTGGGACCGCTGGACCCTGACCGGCGGGTTACGTTACGAGCGTCAGACCTTTTCCGATCCCGACCTGAAGAACCCCCTTCTACCCCCTGCCAACGAAGCCCCTTCCTTCTCCGATTTTTCCCCCCGTATCTCCTTTGCCTGGGATATCCAGGGAGACGGAACCCGGGTTCTTCGTGGAGGATGGGGTCGGTTCGTTTCCACGACACCGGCCCTTCTTGTCGCCACACCGTACCTCTTTAACGGAGTCACCGTTTCAAGATTCAATGTCGGCGCAGACGATCCGGCCATGCCCGACTTCCCCAATACCCTCCACGACGCGGGGGATCTGGCGGAGGTAACACCCGATGTCTACTACTTCGCCTCCGACTTTGAACAGCCCCGCGTCGATCGGACCGTCCTTGAATACGAGCAGGCACTGGGGCGGCGGTGGACCGTCAGCATCGGTGGACACTATGCCGCCTTCGACCGACTGGAGCGCAAGCAGGACCAGAACCTTACGATCCTCGGAGAAAACCAGTATGACTCCAGGAACCGCCCCAATTCAGATTTCAAGAGAATGGTCGCTTTTGTGTCGGATTCATGGGGCCGATACAGCGCCATCACGGTCCAGGCCCGGTATCGGAGTCCAGATCTCTTCCTTCATGCCCATTACACCTATTCAAAAAGTAAGGACAACGATTCGAATGAGCGCAGTACATCAACCCGGGACCTCTTTCCCGAAGATCAGTATGATCTCTCTTCCTCGTGGGGAAACAGCAGCTTCGACTCTCCCCACCGGGTTGTCGTCTATGGCAGCTGGTCCTTTCATCCCCGATGGGCCCTGAGCGGACAGGCCATCGCCCAGTCGGGATTCCCTTATACGGCTTTGAGCCACGCCGACAGCAACGGGGACGGGTACTATACCGATTTTGCGACCTATGATGGCGTCCACTACGGACGAAACACTTTTCGTCAACCCACGTACAAGACGCTCGACCTCAGACTTTCCTACACCCACCCCCTTGGCCCGGGATCTCTCATGATCATGCTCGATGCCTTCAATCTCTTTGACTGGGCCAACTGGACAACCGACCAGTACGTCTACACCATGAAGGATGCCGAAGGGAACGTCGTTCTCAATCCCACCTTTGGAGATGAAACTCTGCCGGGAGCCCCCCGTCAATTCCAGATCGGCCTCCGATACTCCTTCTGATCGAACCGGTAAACATATCAAACCCAGGATGTCATCCCTGCGGGGGATACGTCCGTCTATGGAGATGTAGCACACAGGAACGAACACCATGGACGCACGCAGGAAATGAAAGGAGATACAGATGAAACACCTCGCCCTCGCAATCGGATGCATCACCCTGACCGCCGCCCTGATGGCACAACCCGGTCCTCAGGGTCCCCAGGGACTCCAGGGACCTCACGGTCAATGGTGGACCCTTCCCCAGGTCCAGGAAGCCCTGAACCTCTCCCAGGAACAGATTGACGCCCTGACCACCCTTCACACCGCACACGCCGAGAAGATGATCGATCTTCGGGCCAATCTTGAAAAGCTCCGTCTCAAAATGGACCAGGCCCTTCAGAAAGATCCCTTCGTCGAGTCCGAAGCCCTGAGGCTGGCCGACGAAATCAACCGGGCACGATCGGTCATGGAGTCCGCACGCACGGAGATGCTGATCAAGTCCCGCGCCATCCTTACGCTGGAACAGTGGAACCAGATGAAAGCCCATCGGGCGGATCGAAAGGAAAAGAGACAGGACCGAAGGGAAGAATTCCGGGAAGAACGGGGGAACCGGGACCGGGACTTCCGCGGAGACCGGGGATTCCGTCGATAATTCCACCACCCTCTGGTGATTCACACCTTGCGCCGGGGCCATGCCCCGGCTGTTTTTTATCTGCCCGATTTCTCTTGTCCATCCCGCCCGCTTATGAAACAATGCAGCATGAGGGGGTGATCATGATTGACGTTACCTTTTCCGATACCACAGAGATCCGTATGGGGTCCCCGTTCAACATTTGCCGGATTTCCATTTCCGGCCCCTGGGTTCCTGACCTGCCTGAGACGGACTGGCAGGATCTGAAGGCTCTCCGTGAGGACGGTGAGGCTCTGGCCCTGGTTCGATGGGATACGCCCGGAAACGTGCCGGGATTCAGGATTTACCTGCTCAACCGTGAGTCCGAGACGGTCACGGTCAGCGAAAGGTTCCCCGGATGCTGTCAGGAGCTTACGTGGATGGACAATATCACACTGACCTGGCAGGCTTTCCCGGATCTTCAGGGATCCTGGAACAGCCGTATCGAATCGCAGGAGAATCCTGAATATTGAATCGAAAAACAGAAAACAAATCGATTTTACGCAGGAATCGTTGTAACCAACAATTGACAAATCCGGGGAAATAGCGGATTGTAGTATCAGTGAAGGGATGTTGCTTTCTCCATTCCTGGAGGGAAAATGAAACAATCTATCCTGCTGGCGCTATTGTCCATTCTGTCCATCCCACTCCTTTCATCGGGATTATACGCAGGAGAAACCCCAACTTCCCTCTCCGGGATCTCTCTTTCCCAATCGAATGAAAGTCTTGATACCTGGTGGAATGAGGTTCAGGGGAACCTTTCAGAGGAAGAGTATTCCATCTCCTGGCAGGAGGAAACCTCCCTGCCGGAATCACCTGGGATCTGGCAGGCCCCCAATCGAGCCCAGAACCTCCGTGTCTTTTTTTCGAATCGCGGTTATCAGATCGTTCCCAGGGAAGAAACCCCTCCCTCCTGGATGTGGGGATTAAGTATTGAAACGTGGGGAAGAGTCAGTTCCGTCCGGCCTGTCGAAGGCGAAAACGCCGAGGTCAGGGGAAACTCAATCACCTGCTTCCACAGGGACCTGAGGGAAACGTTTCAGAACACTCCGGAAGGAATCCAGCATCGCATTTCCATCCCTGTTCAACCCGATCGTCCTTCCTTGGATGGAGACAACCTGGTCATCAATTTTTCCGTCGTCGGGACTCTCCACCCGGAAATCCAGGAAAGGAGCCGAACAGTCGAACTCTCGATTCCGGGAGGAAAAGCTGTTCTTCGTTACACAATTACAGGCGTAACGGATTCCGCCGGCATATCCCTGCCTGCTTATCTGGAGGGACGGACGGAGCACGGTACGCCGATCCTCCGCCTCGTCGTCATGGATCAGGATGCGGAATACCCCATCGAGATCGACGGCCTGACCAATACTTCGGTCTGGAGCGTCAGTGGAGTCAACCCCAATGAATGGCTTGGCTACTCGGTGAAGGTCGCAGGAGACGTCAACGGAGACGGGTACGACGATGTCATCGTGGGAATTCCCCAGCAGAATTCCTGCAGGGGCAAGGTCAATGTCTATTACGGATCTCCCTCGGGACTTTCGACGTCCCCAAACTGGACCACAACCGGAGCCATGGTTGATGCCTATTATGGTTTTTCGGTATCCACGGCCGGGGATGTCAACGGGGACGGGTACAGTGATGTGATCATTGGATCAGCAGAGTATTCCAATGGACAATCCAGAGAAGGTGCCGCCTACGTATTTCATGGATCGTCCTCCGGGCTGGCCACTACACCGGCCTGGATGAAGGAGAGCAACATTGCGGATGCCTATTACGGATTTTCCGTCTCCACCGCCGGGGACATCAACGGGGACGGCTACGGCGACGTGATCGTGGGGGCACCCAGGGTCACTGATTCCACCCAGTGGCAGGGGCAGGTCTGGGTCTATCACGGTTCTTCCTCCGGTCTTTCCACCACACCCGCCTGGACCAAGATGGGTGGGTCGTACATGGTCCAGTACGGGTACTCCGTGTCCACGGCCGGAGACGTGAACGGGGACGGCTATGGTGACGTCGTCATCGGAGGGCCCTTTTATGACTACGACCCGCTCTATTCCAGGGGGAGGGCCTATTTCTACAGGGGCTCAAGCTCAGGTCTGGAAAGTTCGGCAAGCTGGTACATCGAAGGGTACCACCTCCATGGCGAGGTGGGATTTTCCGTATCCACGGCGGGAGACGTGAACGGAGACGGGTACGCTGATCTTCTGATCGGAATTCGCAACCATGGATTCCACGGTGTTGCGGAGGTCTATTTCGGCAGCTCTTCGGGACCCTCTTCCTCGCCCAGCTGGTCTTACTCCTATGGAAATTCATCCTCACTCGGAACGTCCGTATCCACGGCCGGGGATATCAATGGCGATGGTTACGCGGACATTATCGTGGGAGACCCCACGTACGACGGATGGAATGGACGAACGTACGTCTTTACGGGATCGGCGACGGGACCTTCTTCCAATCCTTCCTGGATTAAGATTTCGAACGAAGGCTACGGGTATTTCGGTTTTTCCGTTTCGACGGCCGGCGACACCAATGGAGACGGGTTCAGCGAGATTATAATCGGTGCCTACGGGTGGAATACCAGCGAATACGGTGATGAGGGAATGGCCTTCGTGTACAACGGGGGAAGCAACGGCCTGTCGACTCAGCCTCAATGGGAACAAAACGGAGCGAATGTCTTTTCCCTTTTCGGATTTTCCGTATCCGACGCGGGTGACGTGAACGGGGACGGGTATGGAGATGTCCTGGTCGGGGCACCGGAATATGACAATGGAGAAGCCAATGAAGGCCGCGCCCTCCTCTACCAGGGAACCTCGTCGGGACTCAGTACGACCTACAGCTGGTCCGGTGAAGGGAACCAGGAAAACGCCCGGTTCGGCTATTCGGTCTCCGGCGCAGGGGACACGAATGGAGACGGGTATGGCGACGTGGTCATCGGAGCTCCCGGATATTCTTCCGAGGGCAGTGAAACTGGCCGTGTCTTTATTTATAACGGCACATCCTCGGGTCTGGTCTCAGCCCCCACGTTAGCCATCGATGGCAGCTCTCCCGACGCAATGTTCGGATACTCAGTCTCCGAGGCCGGGGACGTGAACGGCGACGGTATGGGGGATATCCTCGTGGGTTCACCTTATTATGATGGAGGATTGACACAGCGAGGCCTCGTACAGGCCTACGCCGGATCGGCCAACGGGGTGTCTTCCACACCTCTCTGGTCTTCTATTGGAGAGAACAGTTTTGCTTACTTCGGAATCTCTGTAACCGGCGCAGGCGATGTCAACGGAGATGGCTACAGCGATGTTTTGATCGGATCCAGCGGCTTCAGCGGCGGCGAAGTTTCCGAGGGAAAGGCCTATCTCTACCAGGGTTCAGTTTCCGGCCCCTCTTCCGCTCCTGCCTGGACACAGGAATCGAACCAGGCCGATGCCCGATTCGGGATTTCCGTCTCCCGGGCCGGCGATGTGAACGGGGACGGGTTCGGGGACATCCTGATCGGAGCCGATCACTATGAAAACGGCCAATCGGGTGAAGGACGAGCCTTCGCGTACTACGGTTCAGCGCTGGGACTCTCCGGCTCTCCCGCCTGGACAAAGGAATCCAACCTTGTGAATGGAATGTTCGGACAATCGGTATCCACCGCCGGCGACGTGAACGGGGACGGATATTCCGACGTACTGATCGGGATTCCGGGCTACACCAACATTGAAACCGGCGAGGGGAAGGCCGAGCTCTACCTCGGATCCTCTCTGGGACTTGGATCCACGGCCGCATGGAGCATCGAAAGCAACCAGCAGGACGCCGGTCTGGGCTCGGCGGTATCCCTGGCGGGCGATGTGAACGGAGACGGATACTCGGACATTCTGGTCGGTGTGCCCTGGTTTGATGATACCCTGCAGGACGAGGGGCGGGCAGGCGTTTACTACGGGAACTGCTGTTCATCCAAACCCCTTCGGCCCCGTCAGTACCGCAGCGACAACACTGCATCCGTGGCGGTTCTGGGAGCCTCCGACGGCATCAACTCCTTCCGTCTTCTCACCCTCGGACGAAGCCCCTTTGGACGCGGCCGGCTCAAGCTGGAGTGGGACGTGAAACCCTTCGGAACCCCACTCGATGCATCCACAGCGGACCGGGCCCCTTCATGGACCGGGTCGGGAGTGTCCGGGACGACGTTGAACCAGACCGTAAGCGGATTGACGGAAAACACCCTCTATCACTGGCGGACCCGGGTTCTCTATCACCGGGCGACCTATCCCTACCAGGCCCACGGCCCCTGGATGACGATCCCCATGAACGGCAGGGAGGAAGCCGACATCCGCCTGATTATCGATACGGACGGGGACTCGGTACCCGACTCTGCGGACAACTGCCCGGATGATTTCAACCCGTACCAGGAAGACGGGGACAGGGATGGGATCGGAGACGCCTGCGCCGTGACCAATGTTTCGATTGACAAGACCGACCTGGACGATCCCGTTATCCTGGGCGATCCGTTGACCTACCTTCTCACAGTTTCCAACCTGGGCCCTCTCCAGGCCAACCATGTCACGCTCACCGATTTCCTCCCCTCCGATTTCCTGCAGACCTGGACCGATGACGACATCTCCATCGATGAATTCGGGGGCGGTGCCGGGGACCAGGTTCAGTGGGACTACGGGAACGGGTGGATTGAACTGCCGGAGAACTCGGACACCGAACGCCAGCTTCTGGAAGACGCCATTCCTTCGGGCTGGATCGACATGACGGGGAATGTCCTCCTCTACCATATGGAAAATGACTGGAGCGATTCGAGCGGCCAGGGCCACTCCGGGACGGCCGTGGGAGGAACAATCTTTACCTCGTCATCGCAGGTAGGAACGGGGGCGGGGCTCTTCGACGGTGTGGACGACCGGGTGGACTGCTCCTACTTTGACATCGGGAACACCTTCACGATTGCCCTGTGGGTCGATATTGAAAATACGGGTAAAGAACAGGCCCTGGTCGGGAAGCACGACGCCGCGGGTGGAAACCAGGTTCTCATGGGCCTCTACAATGGCGGATACCATGTCCGGATTCGAACAGAGACTTATGAGGATGGCGCGATCCAGTCCGGGTGGCAGTACCTGGCCGTCGTCGGCAATCAGCAGGGTTCCTCCACAAACGTGACGTTCTACCGCAACGGAATTCCGTTGTGGACCCACACCCTGGCCTCCACCGTGGGGGACATCTCCGGCGGTCTGGCCTGGACGCTGGGGCAGGACTGGGACTCCGGCCCCGCCACCAGCGATTTCTTCGACGGTTCCATGGACGAGCTGGCCATCTGGAGCCGGGCACTGAGCCTTGCGGAAATTCAGGAAATCTTTCGTCGGCAGGCCCCCCTTTACGGCTCCTTCTGGTCGACGATCAAGGATATCCAGCAGGACGTCACCCTGCACGATCTCGCATGGGTTCCCTCACAACCTGCATACAAGGAACTCCCGGATAACGAGGAAACGGAGACAGGATATCCCCGGGGAAACCTGGACATGACCGGGAACACCCTCCTCTTCCATTTGAATGAAGCTTCGGGCAATATCGGAGACTCGTCCGGAAACGGGCATGTAGGAATCCCCCGGAACGGGGTGACCTATGGAGCGGAGGGCAAGCTCAACCGGGCCCTGCAGTTCAACGGAACCACTTCCTACGTCGAAACGGAATATGCGGCCGACCTCAACCCTTCCCAGTTCACCCTTTCCCTCTGGGCCATGGTCACGGGAGGCGCGGGGACTTACCGTTCCATCCTGACGTCCCGCGGCACGTACGAGGGATACATGCTCTATGCGGGAACGGATGACGCATGGTCTGCGTGGATTGGAAACGGGAGCGGATGGGTGCAGGTCAAGGGATCTCCCGTCATGGAGAATCGGTGGACCCACCTAGGCGTCACCTACGATGGAACCACACTGAGATTCTTCCAGGACGGAGTCCAGGTAAACCAGGCCACTTCAGCCTTTGACCCGAATCCTTCCTATCCGCTGAGGATCGGGGCCGGGGCCACGGAAGGCGCACCGCAATTCTACCTGCCCGGCCTGGTCGACGAGGTGGCCCTCTTCTCCCATGCCCTCTCTCCCGACGAAATGACGACCCTCTATGAAAGAGGGGCTCTCCGACTCAAAGTTCAGGTTCGAGCCTGCGATGACCCGAACTGTATCGGCGATAAATTCGTCGGACCCGACGGAACAAAGGACACCTGGTACACGGAGCAGGACAATACCGCCCTCAATCCGCCGAAGTTCGCCCTGACCGGACTCTCACCCTCCCGCTATTTTCAGTACCTTGTCCGATTTGAACGTGATGCCATGGGAGCATCTCCGGAGCTGGAGGAAGTCTCCTTCAGGGCAACCGCAGGGTCCGTCATACCGGACCAGGGATCCTGTTCCGGAGTCGATCCACTCACCTGCGACCTCGGCTCGATTCCCTCGGGTGGTTCGGTCCAGGTCACGGTCACCGTTCTCCCCTCTTCAACAGGAACGATTTCCAATTCCGCCGCGGTGAGCATCGGGGAGATTGATTCTCTTCTCACCAACAACACGGATAGCGAAGAGACGCTTGTGCTTTCACCGGACGGGGACTCGGATAATGACGGGGTTCTCAATGGAGAGGACTGCAGCCCCCTGGACGATCAGGTATGGCATATCCCGCAGTATGCGGTCGACGATCTGCTGGCGCTCGGAAACGAACCTACGGTCTTTTCCTGGACAGAACCGGAAGCCACGGGCTGTACGGCTCCGACCTACGATCTCATCCGAAGCACGTCCCCGGACGATTTTTCGGGAGCTTCATGCAAAGAATCGAGCATCTCGATCACGACCGGACAGGATGAAGATCCGGCTCCCGGTCCCGGGATCACCTATTTCTACCTGATTCGCGTAGAGAATCCATGCGGGGAAACCCTGGGAAAGGACTCTACGGATACGCCCCGGACCGGCATCGCATGTCCCTGAGCCCACTCGATCGCTGGGACCTGACTCAGCTCAGGCTTCATTGACTCCCTTCCTCCCCGGGGATACACTACTTTCTTAGCATTGAGCATTGAAAATTCGACGTAATTTACATCCTCATCCATGGATTCACAGGAAGGAAGGCAATATGCAAAAACGCACACTGGGAAAGAGTGGCCTGAAGGTCTCGGCACTCGGACTCGGCTGTATGGGAATGAGCTTCGGATACGGCCCTCCTGCCGACCGGAAGGAGATGATCTCTTTGATCCATAAGGCCTTAGATCGCGGCATTACCTTTTTCGACACGGCCGAGGTCTATGGTCCCTTCACAAACGAAGAACTTGTGGGTGAAGCTCTCGAATCCCACCATGGAAAGGTGGTCATCGCCACCAAGTTCGGATTCAGGCTCGATCCCGATGGGGGGCCGAAATGGGTAGGCCTGGACAGTCGGCCGGCGCACATCCGGGAAGTGGCGGAAGGCTCGCTCCGGAGGCTCAGGGTTGAGGCCATCGATCTCTTCTATCAGCACCGCGTCGATCCCGAAGTCCCCATCGAAGAAGTGGCGGGAACGGTAAAAGACCTGATCGAGGAAGGCAAGGTGAAGCACTTCGGCCTCTCCGAGGCGGGCCCGGAGACGATCCGCCGCGCCCACGCTGTCCAGCCGGTGACGGCGGTCCAGAGCGAATACTCGCTCTGGTGGAGAGAGCCCGAAAAAGACGTCCTGCCCACAATGGAAGAGCTGGGGATTGGATTTGTTCCCTTCAGTCCCCTGGGCAGGGGATTCCTCACCGGAAAGATGGATGAAACAACCTCCTTCACTCCGGGCGATTTCCGCACGACCCTGCCGAGGTTCACCCCGGAGGCCATGAAGGCGAACATGGCCCTGGTCAACCTGCTTGCAACGATAGCCGCCGAGAAGGATGCGACGCCGGCGCAGATCGCCCTGGCCTGGCTTCTGGCCCGGAAGCCCTGGATCGTGCCGATTCCCGGAACCACCCGGCTCACACGCCTGGAAGAAAACATTGAGGCTGCAAACATTGAACTTACGAAGGAGGATCTGAACAGGATCGACACCTTAGCCTCCACGATCACGGTCCAGGGAGACCGCTACCCTTCCAGCCTGCAGACGATGACCAACCGGTGAACCAGGAAGGAAGAGTCACATTCCATAAATCTCTCCAGGCAACCCGCCTGCCCGATAAGGCAGGCAGGAATTGATTCGTGAGAAGACGATCCTTTGACAGTCAGCGAAATTCAGAGTCGTACGGTTTTCCTCTTTCAGGATCCAGGTAAATCCTGGCAGAATAGACAGCCCGTCTGATGATTCGTTATGTAGAGTAAAGTAGAGAACGACAGGAACGAACCAAACCAGATCAGTCGATCTTTTTGTTGAACCTCATCGCCGCCACGAAAAAGATGAGCACTCCAAGGGCGACCATGGCCGAGGCCTCGTCCCACAATTCAAGTATTCCGGATCCCTTGAGGAACAGGCCCTAAATGATGACGAAATAGTATCGCAAGGGGAGAATGTAATCTTTAATTCTTGGGTTAATTCTGGGGATAATTCTCGTGACACAACGCCTATTTCTTTCGAAAGAAACCCTGGCTCACTTCAGGGACACGTAACGGGTACATGTCCCACGTTCGCTTGGCTCTATGTGAAATGATGATTGGGGTGGGTGGCCCGCCTACCCGCTTTCGCTTGCAAAGCTTCAGCGAGGCAAGCGTTTCACAACAATTTTAGCGAAGACAATTCCGCGATACAAAAACTTGTGGAGATTATGGGATAAGTTCTGCAACTTTCTGCTGAATGGTTTGACACCGCATTGACCTGGCAGTAAACTTGATTCATGGGAAGCAATATTCCAAAAGAACCTAGGATAAATAAGTATTGTGTCCCCAGATTTACAATTGTATCTCTACCTTCTGTTACGGATTGTAACAGGGGTAATTAAGGGTATTGAAGTTGCGTCTTGAGAAGAGCCTTATTTTACAAAGGATTTTTTCAATGAGATCTCCCGGTATTAATATTGCATAAAAAATTCGCATGCATTTCAAATTGGATGGGGATTATAATGATGGTTACTGAGGAGGCACCATGAATAAACTATTGCCCATCATTTTATTGCTCATAACTACTTCGCTCATGGCTGGGTGGAAGTGGGAGAAACTGGATATTGAAGTTCCATACACAAACTTGGGGAATGCAAGTACTTATGATCCAGTACGGAAAAAAATTGTGTTGCTTAATGCGACATCTGCAAATCCTGCTGACGCATATGACATGTATCTTTTCGATGGCCGCACTTTTGAGAAAGTTTGTTCGAGACAACCAGATAGTAACTTCTCTTGCAGGTTGTACTCACCAAGTTCTCTTTATTGGGACATGAATCTGCAAGAGCTTGTGACTGGGCAACTATGTGAACAGTTCCCAAGTACGGGTTATTTGATGTCATGGTTATTAAAGGAAGATTCGATGCTCTGCTGGAAACCTTTCACATATGGAATGGGAGTGAATGTAATATTTGATCCTGTTCGCATGAAAGCAGTTTTCTTCTCCTTGAATTTGTCAGAAATATATGAATATGACGGCTCATCCGTTGCAATATATTCGACATCAGTTTCATTCTCGGATTATGCATATCTGACTTATGATGAACTAAGCAGGAAAGTTATTTATTTTGGCTATAGCACTAGTGCAAAAGTAAATCTATGCGAATGGGATGGTCAAACATTTGAGGTAGTAAATCCTAATCCTCCACAGGGATATGATATTGACAATTATTCACCTTACAGCATTGCATACTATCCCGAGCTTGGAGGTTCTGTTGCACTCTATGGAACACAAGGAGCATTACTATACAAAGATAAAAATTGGTATCCCCTTATAAAAGAAAAAACGCCGCTGGGGGGTCTCATTATTTATTACCCCCCTAATAAAAAGATGTACCTTTTCAGCTTATTTGATGGCGTGTATGTTCTGAGACGGGCTCATACGAGACCATTCGAAAGGGAATAGAAAAAAGGAGGGATTGAATGAAATCTCATCATTGGATTTGGCTGCTACTACTATGCTCTTGCTCTCTTATGGCTGATGTATCGGGAATTACTAAAATCTGGGAAAATGCTGACGTTCAGCCAATTTACAAATCAATTGATGAACTTCAAAGCTTTCCTGACACTCAAAAGTGGAATGCTCAGTTTAGATCAGTTTACGGTAACGAATGGCACATTATCATCGACATACGGAGTGGCCGTGTCGCCCATGCATATGGACCCGGAATCCCCCTCGTCCCTGGATCGATGAATGATATGCCCTTTGAAGGGGAAATATCAGAGGAAGAAATACTCAGTAAATCCTATTACTTCATATCAAAGCACGCATCACTCTTTAACATCGATGTTTCTGAGTTAATGCCGACACAAATCTATCCTGTGGATGACAGATGGTTCGTTAAGTTCGATAGAGTTTACAACTCCATCCCAGTAAAAGGAAGCTATTTCTTCTTGAATATAGCCCATGGAAACATAATCAGCTTTGGAACTGCAAGGTGGGGAGATGTGGATATTGCTCTGACTCCAACTCTTCAATCATCCGATGCGACGGTGCATGTTTCAGAATACTTTGAGCAGCATAACTACTATTATGACTTCATTGGAGTTAGTGATACGCCATATCTAATACCTCAATCAAAGAACGGGGATACATCCACCACCTTTAGTAACTCAATTGGTGCTGGATACGATTACATTTTAGTATGGAGGGTGGACATTCAGTCAGAACTTGAGGGTGCATACCGGGTGTACGTCGATGCACATTCCGGCGAAATAAAAAGTGCGATGCCTATTGAATCGAGTAGTACTGTTGGCCGAGCAACAGTCCGAGGTGGAATATTCGATCATCCACATAATTACAAGGAACAAGTATTAATTCCAAACACCAACATTATTAAGCGATATAATTGCTACACATCAGCAGATAACTACGGAGAATGTTGTGCAACGGATATCCCACAAGAGATCCAAATAAATGGATATGAAAATCCAACTGCCACCACATATAGTACTGTTAATGATTTGTATTGCACGATACAGGCTGGATTTTTTCAATATTCTTCATCTGATCCAGATATCGACGAAGGATTTCAAACCCGTCTAAAAGGCCCATATGTATTTATTGAGCAACAAGCATTTATAAGCAGCTCATTGGAATGTTCTCATATTCAATCTGAGACAGGTGATCGAGCTTGTCCTTGCCAATATGATTGTAATGGTTCGCTGAGTTATCCAAGGAATTATAACTATGTTTGTTCAAATCCAGTCTCAGATCCAATAGTCAAAGATGTCCTGTTTTATAGCAGTGAAGGTGATAATAGCTGTAACTGGACACCCAACAATATTGTTATTTATGAGGATGATTCAGATGATGCAGCATATTATCTCCCGACCGATGGTCCATACTGTGGAGATAATCCAGCCGCAATTACATCATTTTGGCATGGCTCCTATTTTAAAACATTTTGGCGATCAGAAATGTACAGACAGCACAGGCGTCCATTTGATTATGCTAAGAGAGCAATTACAAACTGTTCAAGCCCTATAGGATCTGACAAGAGTCTACTTGAATGGTTAACATTGCCAACAAAAATCCAAGTCAATATAAAAGTATGCGGTATTGGAACATCTGGCAACGAAGATGGTGGCTTTTTTATCCCAGATGATGAGTCAAACCCTAATGAGAATAATGAAACACTATGCCTCACAAGAGGAAAATACCAAAATAACGCTGGTGAAATCCCAGGTTTGATCTATCATGAATTTGGACATGGCTTAGACATACATGATCCAATAGACCCATACGATGAAGCTGTTAGCCAACATTCTTCGGAAGATTATGCCGATATAGTTGCAGCAATAATGACTAGAGACTCATGCATAGCTGATGGCATCGCAAATGAAAAATGTGACGGCTTCGGTAACCCATGTTCTTATTGTTTCGGTATACGTGACATCGATCCTGCTATGCACGATAATTCGACTGTAGTGTATACGCCAGATGAATTTATTAAAAACTTCTGTGAATTTGTAGATCTTCCACCGTTCGGCCCTTGTGGCAAACAAGGGCATTGTGAATCCCAAATCTCCACAATGGCCCTATGGGATTTCTTTAAAGAACTGACAGATGACGATAATGATGATGCATCTCATATGAGCGAAGACGATGCATGGAATTTAATAGAACGACTATTCGCCAGGGCTATTCCAGGACTAGGACCAACATTCTTTGCCTGTAATTCAACAAGTTACGATTCTGACGGTTGTGATCCTTGGTCACTTTTTATGCGGTTATTATTTGTGGATGAAGATAGTGATGAGGATATTTCAAATGGCACATACCATAGTGATGCTTTATTCAATGCATTCAATGTACATGAAATTGCTTGTGCAGGTGTATTCAATAATAATAATCCACCAGCAACTATAATTTCAGCCCCCACACTATCTGTTGCAGAAACAGCTGACACTACGGTCCATCTAATTTGGGATTATGTAGAGGGTGCTCAAGAATTTGACGTCATGAGAAATGATTTAAACTCTGAAACCGCTTTCTTTAGAGTTGCAACAGTCAACGCAACCGAATACTTTGACGAGAACGTGTATAACGGGGAAACCTACTGGTATAAAGTCGTTCCATACGCCGTAGGTTCTTCATTCCGAGAAGGAGTATCCAATACTGTTTCTGCGACCGTTGGCGGAAACCTTGCTATTTACCCAGATTTATCAGACTATGACGATGAAATAATATTTGTAAAAGAGCAGTACAAAAGGTTCCCATTCGCTGCGCATGGAGGCTATGGGATTTATACGTGGACAGAACTTACCGGCAATATTCCTACATGGCTTACATTGGATGCAAATACCGGAATACTGTCTGGGACGCCTCCTTCTACGGCAAGTGGATCTATCAACATCACCATTAAAGCAACAGATACTAACGACACATCTATAGTAGGCACTCGAAGCTATGTAATTAAAATTCTTACCGGAGATCCCGATAATCTATACTTACAGTCCTACCTGCCACCTGCACGTGCAGCACGCAATTATAGCCACTACCTGGATATGCAAGGGGGCAATCAATTCTATCGTGTCGAGATTATAGAAGGACAGCTCCCAACCGGACTCTATCTTCAGAATGACGAAAGAGTCCTACCCCCCCGCTGGAGAATCGTGGGGGCCCCAACATTTGAAACCATTGGCGTCCATCCCCTGACATTCAGAATCACGTCCACTTCCCAAACAGTATTTCCACACCCAATCGTACTGGACCAAACCTTATATCTCGCCGTCATCAACAACGGAGAATCAACAGATAACGTTAAAACACTTGTCACAGACAAGGGTTCTGTTGGAGGCGGATCGCCATTTACTATCTATCGCTACTCAAACACCCCAGTAACTTTGACTTCAACGGAATTACGATTCATCAATGAAAATGACGACTGTGATTCTCCAACAGCCTACGTCACAGTAGGTGCGGAGAATATCACTAGATCACAACTTTTCCCCCGGATTGGTACGGATGAAGTCGGACCGCCATGGGTCTACCTCTATGAGGCAACGACACCAATAATTACTGAAGGGAACTACAAGGTAAAGCTAGCAAGGCAACTAGATGGCATTGGCACTTGCGCCAACAATACGTACTCCGCCCGCGCTTACGGTGCGGTGAGTAATATGAGAGATTACAACCTTTCTATTCTTGACACATACACCCAGGATCTTCTCTCGACGACGCCGACAGTTGCTCTCGATTCCTCCTTCGGCCCCGCTGGCTTAGATTTCAGCAAAGGTACCGCGATGGCCAGGTACCTGTTCTTAACCGATCAGAATAGCGGCGATGCGGGAGTAATAGATATGGGGATTTTATCTTTTCTGGGAATGATCGATGCCCATGAAGGCAGTCCGCGCTATCGGGAAAGCGATATCGCAGTAGATCCCACAAATGATTACGCCTTTGTTACGCATCTCACAATGGGCTATCCTACAGGTCTTCCCGAACCTCCCGATCCGATTAGCGGCGGCGTGACAGTCCTGGATCTAACAGGCGAGTCTTGCGAAGCAGGAGAATCCTGGTGCCCGTATGACGCAGATGCAGACCTTGACCCCTCGACTGACTCTCCTGGAGCGCCTGCTGGAATCACAAGGTTATACACTGAGACCGATCTATTGTTGCCGCTCAATATAGAAATCCTCGATCTTGGACGACCAACATTTGACAACTATAGTGAGGGGGAAAAATATCCGGGATACTATGCGTTTATTTCTGGTGTGGGTGAGCTTGCGGTCAACTGTCTGGATTCGAAATGCGAAAAGTATGAGTTGTTACCGAGGCCAGCAAGGTTGGGAATCCTAGACTTGAATCCGCAACAATGTAAAAAAGTCGGGAGCGATCCCTGCGGTGAATTAGTCACAAATTGGGACTATTGGGAATACTCCAAGAAGATCTTAGGTCCGATTACTTTGAGCAACGATGCAGGCTCCGGTCTCGGGAATATCAACCAGGGACTCAGCTTCGCAGTTGATAAGATGAGCGATCCGCTCCAGGCGACGGTGTATGCGGTTAATCAGGAGGAGAACCGGATCTACATGATTGATTATGTCCGCGATCCTGATACCTTATCCACTGTCTGGGTATTGAGAGATACGTATCTTGTAACGGGAAACAAGCCATCTGACGTGAGCATTAATACGATCAATGATAACGGGGTGATACGCACATTAGCGTATGTCACTAATATAGAGGATGGGACTGTTTCTGCCATTGACACCGCCACCGGTGGCCAGGCGTACCCGGACTTGGTGCTGCCCTTAAGGACGCAGAGCTATTATGCAGCTCCTACTGCTTTGGATACCCATGTGAAAGACGGTGCGGGGTATGGATACACAGCGAATACCGATGATGACACTGTGACAGTGTTCAACCTGGTGGGTAATACCTTTGTGAGGAACCTGGCCGTGGGAGATTATCCGCTGAGGATTAAGATCCAGCCAGACATCGACGCTGCTCTTGTGTTTACCACAGTTCTCACCACTCTGTCTTATGCAAGCCCGACAGATTTTACTACCCCCTCCAAGCAGCCTTCGCTTATCCGCGACTGGGAACGAGTGCATGAACTTCAGGAGACAAGCTCTAACTCCACGGCAGTGCTCTCGAACATCGATAATTTCCAGAACAGCGTTGACAAATGGATCACTGATGAAGAAGTGAAAGCAGAAGTCACGCAGGGTGTACAGTTGTACAGGACTGTTTATCTGATGAACCTTCCATAATCTCTGACCCTGTTCAGAGCTCACCACCATGGCATAAGGGGAGGGTAACACCTCCCCTTGTTTGTTGGTATTGCTATCGAACTAGGGGATTTGTATATTGCGTGGGCATTTCCGACTTTTTAGATGCCGTGATGGCGGGGCGGATGGGATGAGTTTCGCAACTTTTTACTCTCCCAGGAGGACAATCTACCCCGTCATCATGTTTCTTCCTCTCTTTATACTCTGTCCGCAAGCATCTGAAATCACATGGCTTCCACCTCGTTTTCCATGGTTTTCTCGACGTCAAACACCTTAATATACTCTTCGGCAGGTTGACCACTGGTTGTGAAATCTGTGCTACGATCAGCCTAATGGGCTCTAAAACACTAACACAGAAAGTGGATCAGTTTTGGGGGAACGGGCCAATCATGTGCGCAAGTCATATTACTTAGTTCTGATCTATTTTTTTTGATTCATCCAGTTTGGCTGCACTACTACAAGGGCTGCTCCTCCAAAAAGAGAGCCATCATTTAAGTTTCCATGATATGGGATGATCATAAACTTGTCATTCCTTTGATCAAATTCTCCCACTGTGATTTTCTCCTTCATTTTTTGTAATACGAGTTTTTTATCTGCTTTAACTTCGACGTATTTTCCAATAAAGTGACAGGCGTTCCCTGAAGTGGACCCCGTGAGTGGGACCACGGTTCCCAGAAAATAACGTGTAGCAAC